>JAYVBN010000049.1:0-4487 GCA_043750455.1 Bacteroidia bacterium
TGGAAGAACTCGAATTCAAGACCATGATGCCGCGTATTTTCAGCGTAGCTTCAGGTTCTTCTACTATTGTTGCTCCCGTTGCGGCTGCCCCAAAAGCCGCACAGCTTTCCATGTTTGGATCAGCAACCGAATCCATGTCAATGGATGATGCTGATAAAAAATCAATTGATCAATCGGCTGTTAAGTATAGAGAACTCAAAGAGGATGAATGTAAAGACCTCGCTGAAAAACTAAAGAGTCAAAAGGAATTTTCGGTAGAAGTAGTAACAGACGAAGCGGAAACTTTTGATTTTAAAATAACAAAACTCGTCTTCTCTTTTTCTGTGGGAGATGCAGTGGTTGTTCCCGTTCGAAAGGATGTCGGTGCCACCATCAAAATATTTGCTGATGTACTATCGGATGAGCGAATCGGAAAAGTGGGGCACAACATTAAAGGCTCCATTTTGGCATTAAAAAAATATGGCGTTCACATGCGTGGGCAACTATTCGACACCATGCTGGCACATTACCTGATTGAACCGGAAGCCTCACATGACCTTGGAATTTTAGTAAATCAGTTTTTGAATTATCAATTAAAAAGCGCAGGCGATGATGTGATGGTTTTGTGCGAACGTGCAGACCAAACCCTGCAACTTAAAGCTCATCTTCAAGTTGAACTTGAAAAGCGTGGACACTTCCGTTTGATGCGTGAAGTGGAAATGCCTTTGATATATGTGCTGGCTGCGATGGAGTTTGAAGGCGTGGCTCTTGATGAAGAAGCGCTGAAGTGGATGTCGGAAGCATTAAAGAAAGACAGTGAGAAAGTTCAGAAAGAAATTTATGAAATAGCAGGGGCAGAGTTCAACATTGGTTCACCCAAACAACTGGGTGAAATTTTGTTTGACAAGATGAAGCTTCTCGATAAAGCAAAGAAGACAAAGACTGGTCAGTATGCGACCGGAGAAGAAGTACTGGTGAAACTTGCTGGTGAACATGAGATTGCAAAAAAGATTTTGGACTATCGTGAATACGAAAAACTTAGATCAACTTATGTGGACGCTCTACCCAGGATGGTGAGCAAAGACGATCATCGTATTCACACCGATTACAGACAAGCCGTAGCGGCCACAGGTCGGTTGAGTTCCAATAATCCCAATCTTCAAAACATTCCTATTCGCACAGAGAAAGGCAGGCAAATTCGTGGTGCCTTTGTTCCTCGTGATAAAAATTATCTATTCATGTCAGCCGACTACTCGCAGATCGAATTGCGTATTGCCGCTTCCTTTGCAAAGGACGCCACCATGATCGAAGCCTTCCGCACCGGACGAGACATTCACACCACTACTGCTGCAAAAGTTTTTAAAGTGGAACTGGATAAAGTAACGCCCGACATGAGACGTAAAGCCAAGGAAGTGAACTTTGGAATATTGTATGGAAGCACCGCTTTTGGCCTATCGCAAAACCTAAATATTTCACGAACAGAAGCTGCTGAAATCATAGAATCATATTTTAAAGAGTTTGCCGCCATCAAACGCTATATGGACGACAGTATCAACTCCGCTCGTGAGCGTGAGTATGTAGAAACTATTTTAGGAAGAAGAAGATACTTGCGCGACATCAATTCAAAAAATATTTCAACACGCGGTTTCGCAGAACGCAACGCCATCAATGCCCCTATCCAGGGAAGTGCAGCGGACATCATTAAGATTGCCATGATCAGTATTCAGAAATGGCTTGAGCGAGAGAAACTAAAAACAAAAATGATCATGCAGGTTCATGACGAACTAGTGTTTGACCTTCATGCTTCAGAACAGGAAATTGTCAAACCAAAGATTCGGGAGCTGATGAAAACAGCCGTGATACTGGATGTGCCCATGGACGTAGAAGTTGGTATTGGAAAGAATTGGTTGGAAGCACATTAGTGGGCCTCTTGCCCTGCAATGCCTTAGTCATGGCGAAACATTTCATGGCTAAAGCCGGATTTTCTTATAGCTAAATCACTGCCATAAATGGCGGAGTTATTTTTAACAGCGAGGAATAACTCCGCCTTTCAAGGCGGAGAAAGTAACAACAAACCAACATGGGCTTTAGCCCTGAAATAATATGCCATTCGTAAAAGTGATGATTCGTGCCGTATGGGGAACAAAAAACCGCGAACCGTTTTTAACTGATGAGATTCGGCCTATTGTCATTGAGCATATAAAAGAAAATGCCCAACTGAAAAAAATATACATAGACACGATTAATGGTCACATCGAACACTTGCATTGTTTATTTGGCCTGAATGCAGACATGAGTTTGTCCAAAGCCATGCAATTAATAAAAGGAGAATCGGCTTTTTGGGTTAACAAGTATAATGTTGTCAAATCTAAATTTGAGTGGGCGGATGAATACTTTGCGGCTTCGGTGAGCGAGTCGATGCTTGATAAAGTGAGGACGTACATTCGGAATCAAGAGCAACATCATAAGAAGGTTACATTCATGCAGGAGTATCAGGAATTTATAAACAAGTACAAGTTTGATGGAAGGCATGGCTAAAGCCATCGTTCGTGTGCTGGGATAGACTCCGCCATAAATGGCGGAGTTATTCTAGTCGATATCATCGCAGATTATCAATCACCTTTCAGTGAATACTATTTCCTTCCATCACCATTTCCCTTCCACCGCCCCTGAGCCTTTGCATGAAAATCAATTAATCGCTGTTGCTGCTCTTCTGTAAGTATTGGTTTCAATTGAACTTTTACTGAATCAAGCACTGCACTCATTTGTGAATTTGAAGAAACTTCAATGGCTTCAATCTGTTGCGAGGCCCAATCGGTAATGGGCTTAATCTGTTTTGACTGAACACTGTCGGGCTGTACAATTTTATAAATGGTGCTTGCAAACCATTCCTTTTTGCGTTCGTTGCTAATGTCGCGCCCACCTCGTCCATGCTGCCTTCCTCCCTGGTACTTGTGAAAAAATCCTGGAACCAATAATCCGATTAATATGCCCACTATTAAAGTGGCACACAGAATGAGTATTGATTTTCTTCGTTCGCTTGTCATAAATCATTATTTAATAGTTCATTAAAATCAAAAGAAACAATTTCTTCTGTTTGAGTGGTCGTGTCTTCCAATCCAAATAAGGATTGAAGGGTAAGTTGATCGGCAAATACAGCGTTGAGTGCAAGTAATGCAATCACAACTCCCACCATTGCCAATTGATATTTCTTAAAGAAAGCCAGGATCTGCCGGTCAATCTGTATCCCCACGTTTTGAATCTTTGTTACTATTTTCCTTGAGAAGTATGGCCCAAAAGTGGCAGGAGTATGTCTCAACAACACTTCTCTGATTTTCTTATAATGAGATAGATCAGTAGCCACACCTGCATTAGCTTTAAGTGCTTTCAACAAAAGTTCTTTCTCCTCTGCATTCATCGGTTCATCGAATGAACGGATGTATAAATCTTCAATTTCTTGTGGTGTCATGCTTTGTAATGTTTAGCTAATACCAACTTTAATTTCTTTTGTGCTCTTGAAAGTCTTGATAAAACTGTGCCAAGAGGTATTCCCAAAATCTCTGCCGTCTCTTCTGTCGAATACCCTTCCATCATTCTTAAGGTGACCACCGCTTGAAAGTCAATATCCAAACGACTTATTTCATAATGAATAATATCTTTCATGTCTGTATTTTCATCTGGTGTCTTCACCCAGTGTCCGCTTTCTATAGGCATAAAAAACAGGTTCCTTCTTTTTCTTCTCTTGATTTCATTTAACGAGAGGTTGATTGCAATTCGGATCAGATACGTGCTTACAGCCGACTCTCCTTTAAACTTATCAAGCGCTTCATAAAAACGAATAAATACCTCCTGTCCAACATCTACTCCTTCGGTCGTGTCGCCCAGCATTGACTTAACTACACCCGCTACTTTGCTCTCATGACGATCTACCAGCTCTTTAAAAGCTGCCATATCGCCATTTTTGGACGCGTTCACCAAATTTTCATCACTGACCTGACTCATTTCTGGTGATTCATTTATCGATTTCAATCATTAGACATTTGTAATTCACTTTTTATTCCATGGAAAAGGAAAATTAGTCTGCCAAAGAATAACTCAAGCAATATAGAAAATAGTCCAGTGAATTATGTTTTACATCATTAGGAAAAAAGAATGGCCTTTAGGGAATAAATTACAGATCACCGTTGTCTAATAGGAAAACGGAAAACATGAAAAAATACATCATTACATTTTTGTTGCTTGTTACCTTCTTTGTGGCAAATAATGCACAAGCGGCAACTGATTCTATTCAGCATAAAGGTAAAAATCATCGCGGCCACAATTCGCAGTATAAAAAGGAACATCGGAAAGGCATTCGATTATTCCATCGCTATGATGGTTCTCATGGTAAAAACCATTCGCGCGGAGAGACCCACTCGCGCTCACATCATGCCCGAAACCATGGCGATAAAGGAAGAGGCATAGGCAGATAAGCTGTTAAGGACAACGGACTTTCAGATTAATTATTA
>JAYVBN010000050.1:0-3092 GCA_043750455.1 Bacteroidia bacterium
CAAGCAGGTTGTGTTCGGGGAAGCAAAACCACACGAGCATAAAAACGCCAATCATAAGCAAAGTGAGAACAGAAGTTTGAATGATGTGGAGAAGTTTGGCACCAGAAATATCAGGCTCATAGAGCACATGCAATACATATTTTGCTGTGATGATGGCACCTAGTGGGTAAACGATAAAAGCATAGTGTGGTAATTGATAAGCGCTCGCAGACAACGCCATAAAGGGGAGCAGCAAACCAAAGAAGATCAAAAATTCTTTTTGCGCAGTTTTTCCGGTCAGGTGCAGAAAAATATTTTTGGCTTCGCGGATTAATCCGAGCACCAGAAAAAGACTCCAGGGAAAAAAAGCCCATAGCGAGTTATGAGAGAGAAAAAATGGACCGACATTATTCTTCCATACATTCTCGCCTGTTATTCTGCCAAAGCTTTGAGTCCAATAGAAGAATCTAAGTCCTGAAACTCCGGTTAACCCATTGACAATTTTTTCAGGATGTTGATCGAACTGTGTGTACAAACCATATGACATAGGCAAGAGCAGTATGCCTACTATTGCTAAACCTACAATCCATATTGGATTAAAAAGTGTTTTCCATTCCTTTCGTATAGCAAGATGCATGAAGATGCCAAGACCAGGGGCTACTAAGCCTATTGGCCCTTTTGCTAGCATAGCTAATCCAATACCTAGGAAAGCCAATGTAAAATGAATTGGTTTTTTGTTTTCGAGATAGACCGCCACTTGCCACATGCTGAAGACAAACCAGCATATTAAGTTGGTGTCGGTTCTTACATCGTGATTGATCAAAAAGGTAGCCTGAACCGTGGCGAGTATCAATGCGGCCAGATACCCTGTCTTCTTATCATAGTATAGCTCGGCAAGCTTAAAAGTAGAATAGAGTGCAAGCAGGGTGGCAAGAAAAGCAGGAATGCGAAACGCAACATTGTTGACTCCGAATATTTTAAAGGAGATACCTGACAGCCAAAATAATAACGGAGGCTTATCCAGGTATTCTCGACCTTGATCAGTAAACGTCAGAAAATCTCCACGCTCCAACATCTCCCGAGTGATCGAAGCATATTGAGCTGAATCAGGATCCATCACATTAATGAACCACCCGACAACATATACTATACTGGCACACAGTATTCCCCAGAAAGCAATCTTCTTTAACTCCTGAGTCAGATTTTGCGAAGGATCAGCCAGCATCAAAAAGAATCTTTAAATTTTCGCGAAGTTAAGCAGGAACGGAATAAAAAAAAGTTGAGAAGGATTAGCCCTAATCCTTGATTGAATTTATAAAGTATTCTCTTCAAGCACGTTTGATCTTCGAATAAATAGCCAATTGGCCAAGTGGATATCACGGGAGGAAACTGCAATCATTCCTTCGCTATCCAAAAATTGGTCTAACTACTCCGTTTTGGACAGAAATTTCAGAAACAACGTCCATTTTCTCTTGAAAAAAAAGTGGCAATATTTTGAAGTTGTGTAATTTTGCTTCAAATCATGGTCGATTAGACTTTGGTAAAACTATTTTGAAAAAAAAGTTATTATGAGCCGGTACCTGATTGGTATAGATGTAGGCACTTCTTCCATTAAAGCCTCTATTGTTGATGCGTCTACTGGTCAGACCGTTGCCTCCGCCCATTCTCCCGCAGAGGAAATGATGGTGAGCGCTGTGCAATCAGGTTGGGCTGAGCAACATCCTGATTTATGGTGGGAGCATACCCTTAAGAGCATTAAATCCGCCCTGCAAAAAACGACCATTGATTCTAAGGAAGTAGCAGCGATTGGCATTTCATATCAGATGCATGGTCTTGTCATGGTTGATAAAGAGTATAAGCCACTAAGACCATCTATAATTTGGTGCGATAGCAGAGCGGTAGAATTTGGTAGCAAGGCTTTTGCAGAACTTGGCAATCATTATTGCCTCCAACATCTGCTTAATTCACCCGGAAACTTCACGGCATCAAAACTAAAATGGGTGAAGGAAAATGAACCGGATATCTACGAGCGAATTTATAAAGTCATGTTGCCGGGTGATTATATCGCGCTCAAACTTACAGGTGACATCACCACCACGGAAACCGGTCTTTCTGAAGGAATGTTTTGGGATTATCAAGAAAAGGCTATCTCCAAAAGACTTCTCGATTACTACGGTATTGATAAAAGCCTGATAGCCTCTATTGTTCCGGTTTTTGCTGAGCAAGGTAAGTTAAGAGAAACAGTAGCTAAGGAATTAGGTTTGAAGCCTGGAATTAAAATTTCTTATCGTGCAGGTGATCAACCCAATAATGCTTTTTCACTTAATGTGTTAAACCCTGGCGAAACGGCCGCCACTGCCGGAACTTCTGGTGTAATCTATAGTGTAACGGATAAGAATGCGTTTGATCCCCGATCACGGGTAAATGCATTTATACATGTTAATAACACTGAATCAATAAGAAATGGAGTGCTATTGTGTATCAATGGAACGGGTATCTTAAACAGTTGGCTAAAGAAAAATATAAGAAGTGGTGGCACTGCGTATGACTACGAACAGATCAATGCGATAGCCTCAGAAGCTCCAATTGGAGCCGATGGTTTAATTGTTCTTCCTTTCGGGAATGGTGCAGAACGTATCCTGGAAAATAAAGGAGTGAAATCTTCTTTTCATGGATTGAATTTCAATCGACACAATCAATCACACCTTTTCAGGGCGGCACAAGAGGGAATCGTCTTCGCTTTAAAGTATGGATTTGATATACTTCAGGAAATGGGTTTGAAAACTGAGGTGATCCGTGCGGGAAATGCGAATATGTTTTTGAGTCCCTTATTTCGCGAAGCATTTGTAAATACCATTGGCGCACGATTAGAACTTTACGATACGGATGGAGCCAAAGGAGCAGCTTTGGGTGCTGGTGTAGGGGCTGGTGTCTTTACGTCTTTTCCCGATGCCTTCAAGGGTTTGAAGATGATTCGGCATGAAGAGCCTGACAAACTAAAATCACAACAATACATAACTACTTATCAAAACTGGAAAACTCAATTGAACAAACTTTTATGAAACTGACAATCGGAGACAAGGAATACTTTAAAGGCATTGGCCAGATAAAGT
>JAYVBN010000051.1:0-2606 GCA_043750455.1 Bacteroidia bacterium
ATCACCGGAGTCGTGATTATAATGTTTGAATGTGCTGGTTTTTTGATCCAACAAATCCAATCCACCATAATTACCCACCCAGATATTTCCAAGGTGATCAAATAAGATGGATGTGACAAAATCATTGCTTAAGCTTGTGGTATCATTGGGTTTATTCCTAAAGTGCGTAAAGGTGCCGTTGACGGGATCAAACTTGTCAAGTCCCATACCGTAAAAACCAATCCAGATATTTCCGGAAGAATCTACAGCTAAACATTCCGGGTAATAGCCACCTAATGAGTTGGGATTTTTAGGATCGTTCTGAAACCTGGTCATGTGGCTGCCGTCAAATCTTACAATGCATCGGTTTGACTGATCGGAAAACCACATAAAGCCATACTTATCCGTTATCATTCCATTTATCTTACCCAGAGAAACTCCGTTAGTACCCGTGATAGGATTAAACTTCACTTCCTGCGTTTGTGCTGCTCCAGCCCACGACATGATTAGAAGAGAAATTAAAACGTAATGGCGTAGACTATTTTTCATTTGAAGATTTTTAAAATACATTAATTCTTATTGGTTAACCGAATAACAAACTCACTCCCTTCTCCCTCTTTCGTTTCTACCTTCATCCCGATAGCTATCGGGACCCCACCATGTGCTTTCACAATATCATAAAAAGTCGGAATAACGGATTGGCACGCCTGCCGGCTAGGCAGGGATTTGCACGGATGGATGGATTGCACTGATCTGCTCATTTCACTTTTTAAATTAGAGATTTACAACCTCTGTCCAAGGAACAATTCCCAAACGTTCATTGACCGCTTCATTTGTTTTGCCGGCATGTAGCAACACCGAATGGCCAGTGGGTTGATTTTTTTGCCAAAAGCTCAATCCGTGCAGCATAGCTGAATTATATTTTACCGATGCTTTTATTTCAATGGCAAATGGTTCTCCGTTTTTCTCAGTAATCAAATCCACTTCGTTGCCTACGTTATCACGGAAATAGTAAAGGCCATCGTCTTGTCCGGTATTTGATCGGTTCTTTTTTACTTCACCTATCACCCAATTTTCAAACAGAAAACCATATTGCCTGCTCGCCTTTAATGCGGTCATGCTTTTCAATCCCAGCAAGTGACAAAGCAAACCAGTATCATAAAAATAAAGCTTCGGGCTCTTCACTATTCGCTTGTTCAAATTGTTGTGCCAGGGTTGAAGAAAAAAAATGAGGTAGCTGTTTTCGAGCAATCCGAGCCAGGACAAAATTGTTTTGGTATCCACACCTGTTTGTCGAGCCAATTCATCGCGATTCAGAATTTGCCCGGCATGCGTAGCACATAGTTGAATGAATCGGGTGAATAAAGGCAAGTTCGAGATATTGCGAATGAGTCGAACATCGCGCTGAACATAGGTTTGCACATAACTTTTGAGCCAAGTGTCTGCTACTAGATTTTCGTTCCAGATTTCAGGATAACCACCAGTAAGAATGTGACGGTTGACATCAGCTGCATCCCATTTCGCGTTTCGCAACTCAGCGTAACTTAATGGCAGTAGAGAAAGATATCCGGCTCGGCCAGCCAGCGATTGCGACACCTGTTCTTGCAATAGAAAATTATTGGAGCCTGTAAGAATAAATTGACCGCGTGTTCGATTCTTGTCTAAAATTTCTTGCAGGTAACGGAAAATAAGCGGAGCGCGCTGTACCTCATCGAAGATGGCTCCGTTTTTATATTGCTTTAGAAATGCCTGAGGATCGAGTTCGGCATCGTGTTGTACGGAAGGATTTTCGAAGTTTACATACGGTTTATTTTTGGCGAGTAGCTTGGCAAGCGTAGTCTTACCGCTTTGCCTGGGGCCGGTAATGCACAACGCCCTGAATTGCGTAAGGGCATGTTTCGCTTCGGGAAGAATCTGTCGGGCAATCATATCAAGTCCATTTTTGTAAAAATAGTAAAATATGGAGTTAAACTCCATATTTGTAAAATATTACAAATCTGGAATCGGTAACTTTCGATGATTCAGACAATCGGCAACTGAATAATAAACTCACTTCCTACTCCCTCCCTCGTCTCCACCTTTAACTCCCCCCATGCGCTTTTACAATATCATAAAAAATCTGAATCACGGATTACATAGATTAAAGGATTGCACGGATTCCCCTTTCATGATAATGGTAATAGAATAATAAACTCGCTACCCTCGCCCTCTTTTGTTTCCACTTTCAACTCGCCACCATGAGCTTTTACAATGTCATAACTCAAACTCAATCCCAATCCAGTTCCCTGCCCAGTAGGCTTGGTGGTGAAGAAGGGTTGGAAGATTTTGTCGAGTATCTTTTGAGGGATGCCGTTGCCATTGTCTTTTACAGAAATCAAAATCTTGTTGCCTTCTTTCTTTGTGCTGACGGAAACGGTAGGCTCATAATTGGCTAGTAGCTCGTGGCTTGTAGCTAGTAGCTTTTGCTTCTCGTTCACCACATAAAACGCATTCGTAATTAAATTCAAAATCACTCTGCCAATATCTTAAGGCACAACATTGATGCTACCAATCGCTTCATCAAAATCAGTTTTCATGGTGGCGTTGAAATCTTTATCCTTCGCTCTTAAACCATGATAAGCCAATCG
>JAYVBN010000052.1:0-4594 GCA_043750455.1 Bacteroidia bacterium
ATCTGATCAAGTTGGATTTTGAGGTCAGAATAATATCGTTCTTTCTTAGCTTCATTAGTAAACAGAGCAAGCCGCTTTTCTAATTCTGATCTGTAGTTGTATGGTTTATTCTTCATCCAGTTTACAAATTCCTGATACTCCTGATCGGTTAAACTAAACTCAGCGGCTGGTGGTAGCGTACTATGCTGTGACGCATAAATAGTAGCGTAGTCAAAAAGATAACCTGTGACATACAGAGTTTGTGTGATGGCAGCAGGTTCTGACTCTGTTACGATGATATCCGGATCTATTCCACCACCGTCAAATACAGTTCTGCCCTTTGAGGTTTTGAATTCTTTCTTTAATGAATCGGGTATTGACTCTACACTTCCGTCTTCCCTGCGGTGAGTGTAATCCAGCACCTGGATACAGCGTCCGGTAGGAGTATAGTATTTAGCCGTGGTGATTTTGATTTGCGAATTGTAGGAGAGGGGACGACTTAATTGCACGAGGCCTTTTCCGTACGACTTTTCTCCAATAACGACAGCCCTGTCGTAATCCTGCAAGGTGCCGGCAACAATTTCTGAAGCAGAAGCACTGCCTCGATTAATTAATACGGCAACTGGAATATCTAGATCGACCGGGTTGTTTAATGTTTCATAATGAATATTACTGTCTTCAACTTTGCCCTTGGTGGTCACTACCTTTTTTCCTTTCGGGATGAAGATGTTGCAAATGTTTACGGCCTCGAATAGCAAGCCACCAGGATTACCCCTTAGATCAAGTATGATACTAGTTGCCCCTTTTTCTTTTAAGGTGATCACTGCATTTTTTACTTCTTTACCTGCTTCGGGTGTGAAGTCGGTCAATTGAACAAAGCCGACAGTGCTGCTCACCATTCCAAAGTATGGAACGTTACTTATTTTAATTTTTTCTCTTTTGAATTCTAGTTTCGTAGGCTCGTCAACACCTATCCGTTTAATAGTTAGGACCACAGATGTTCCCACCTGGCCGCGCATTAAATGATTGGCTTCTTCTTGTGAGATTTTTGATAAATCCACTTCATCCATCTTTAGTATTTCATCGCCAATTTTTAAACCATTTCTATAGGCTGGATATCCTTCATATACAAGTGTCACAACAGTTCTGTCGCCTATCTCACGAGTTACTGCTCCAATGCCACCATATTGACCAGTATTCATCGTACGGTAATCCTCCACTTCATCTTCTGCGATGTAATTGGTATAGGGGTCAAGCGAATTCAACATCGCATCGATGCCGGTGCGAATGAGTTTGTTTGGATTGATTTCATCCACGTAGAGTGCATTCACCTCTTTGAAGAGTGAAGCAAAAATGTCAAGGTTCTTGGCAATTTCGAAGTAGCGCTCAGCAGGCGGTGTGAAAGAGAGCAGTGCAAGCACAATAATTGGAAGAGAAAACAGGGCTATCTTTTTTTTCATTCGGAATAGTTATTACTCTACGGAACGTAATGAATTTAGTTTTGGTGCAAAGTTACCGGATTTATTTATTGTTAGACATCCAATTCATATGGTGGTTTTCCCTAAATTCGTTACCCTCAAAAACCCAAAAGTTATGATAAAACCGAATTTCAACCTTGGCGGCTTAGTATTGATCATTTTTCTTACCTCATGTGTCAAACAAGGAAATTATGAAACAAAAACCTCTGAGAGCAACGGGTATAGTTATGAATATGTGACAAACGATCCTCTAAAGGTAAGAATCTATACCCTTAAGAATGGCCTTAAAGTTTACCTGAGCCAATATCAGGCTGAGCCACGACTACAAACTCAAATCGCTGTAAAAGCCGGAGGTAAAAATGATCCATCTGAAACAACCGGACTGGCTCATTATCTGGAGCACATATTGTTCAAAGGCTCTTCAGATTTTGGTACCATGGATTGGGCAAAGGAAGAAGTGTATTTGGATAGTATCGAACACATGTTTGAGCATTATCGGAAGCTGACAGATTCGTTGGATCGCAAAAACTACTACCGGTTAATCGACCAGGTTTCAAATGATGCTTCTAAGCTCGCTATTGCAAATGAGTATGATAAGATGGTCTCGGAAATTGGCGCTCGAGGTACTAACGCCTATACAACAGAAGACAGAACAGTATACATCAATGACATACCAGCCAATCAGATGGAAAATTGGATCAGAATTGAATCTAACCGTTTTAGACTGATTGTGCCACGTTTGTTCCACACTGAATTGGAGACTGTTTATGAAGAAAAAAACAGAAGTCTGGACAATGATTACTGGAAAGCATTTGAAGCGATGAGTACCAGTATATTTAGAAAACATCCATATGGAACACAAACCGTTATTGGCACGATTGATCATTTAAAAAATCCTTCTATCACGAATATCAAAAATTATTTTAATAGCTACTACCGTCCGAATAATGTGGCTATTTGTTTAAGTGGTGACCTGGATTATGACAAAACCATAGTGCTTATCGATAAATATTTTGGTGATTGGCAGGCAAACGATCAGTTACCGACATGGAATAAAATTCAGGAAGACCCTATTGCCGAACCTCGCATAACAGAAGTATTTGGCCCTGATGCAGAGTGGGTAAACATTGGCTTTCGTTTTGATGGGCGAAGCAGCGATGAATTTAAACTTCTGCGCCTCACGGATATAATTTTATCTAACTCGCAGGCTGGATTGATCGATTTGAATCTTAAGCAGCAGCAAAAAGTATTGGATCCATACAGTACGGTAGATGATATGAATGACTATTCCATTCATCGTTTTAGTGGTAAGCCACGCGAAGGACAAACTCTTGAGCAAGTAAAGGATCTTCTATTAGGGCAAATTGAGCTAGTAAAAAATGGAGAGTTTGAAGACTGGCTTATTGATGCGGTGATCAATGACTTGAAGAAGAGCGGAATTCAGCTATCAGAACAAAACTATTCACGTTCTGCGGCTCTGGTAACGGCCTTTACAAATAACATTCCCTGGAAAGATTATGTGGAGGGGGTAGAATCTTTACGGAAATTTAAGAAAGAAGATATTGTAAAATTTGCTAAGGAGCATTATGGAAACAACTATGCAGTAGTGTACAAGCGCAATGGCAAAGATCCGAATACTAAAAAGGTGACGAAACCTGAAATTACACGCGTAGCACTTAACAAGGAATCTAAATCGCCTTTTCATGAGGATTTATTAAAAAATAAACCTGAGAAATTGACACCAGTATTTATCGACTACGATAAGGACATTCAGAAACTAACGATGGATAAGAATGTGCAAGTTCTTTACACTCCTAATAAAGAAAACGAACTGTTTACACTTTTCTATCTGTCAGAAGTGGGTACCAATCATGATCCAAATTTGAAAATGGCCATTGAGTATTTACAATATTTAGGAACTTCTGAAATGACTGCAGAAGATTTCAAAAAGGAGCTGTATAAATTAGGATGTGGTTTTGGAGTATTTGCGGCAGAAGATCAAACCTATATTTATTTAAGTGGCCTCAGTGAAAATATGGATAATGCTGTGGGGCTATTTGAAAAACTTTTGGCAGATCCAAAGCCTGATGACGAAGCGCTTAAAAATATGGTTGATGGTGTATTTAAAACAAGGGATGATGTGAAGAAAGATAAGTATGCTATTCTCTATCAGGGATTGATAAATTATGGATTGTATGGGGCAGAGTCTCCCTTCACAAATGTGCTGACCAACAAACAATTGCGTGAATTAAAACCGGAACAGTTGATAACCATGATCAAGGGTTTCACACAAACAGAACATAAGGTTCTTTACTATGGACCGAAGAAGAGTGAGGAGGTCATGGCTTCCCTTAATAAACTGCATATTTTGCCCGATAAATTGAATCCTTCGCCAGCTCCGATGGATTTTACCATAAGAGACATCACAACGTCAACTGCCTATTGGACAAACTATGACATGGTGCAAGCCGAGATTATTTTCCTAACAAAAGGTCCAGCATTTGATAAGGCACGGATTCCTGCCAGTCGCATCTTTAATGAATATTTTGACGGCAATATGAGCTCTCCTGTATTTCAGGAATTACGTGAGGCGCAAGGCCTAGCGTATTCTGCTTTTGCTTACTATGGAGAGGCAGATAAGCCAACCGGCAATGACTTCTTCTATGGTTATGTTGGCACCCAAGCAGATAAACAGGTTGATGCTATGAAAGGGTTAAGCAGTCTTATTATAAATTTTCCTCGATCAGAGAATGGACTTGAGGTAGCCAAAGGGGGACTAATGAACCGTATTGAAAGTTCACGTATCACCAAGACTGGAATTTTATTTAATTATCTGGACGCCCAGCGAAAGGGGATCGATCATGATATACGCAAAGATATATATGAACAAGCGCAGATTGTGACGCTCGATGATGTGCAGAAATTTCAAGAACAGTATTTAAAGAACTCCAAGTATAATGTGGTGCTTCTGGGTAGCAAGGATAAATTGAATTTTAAAGATTTGCAAAAGTATGGAAAAGTACAAGAGCTAACCTTGGATGAATTATTTGGCTACGAAAAGGTTCAGAAGATCAATCTGGAAAAACCGAATCAGTAATTTGGACGTGCTTATCCATCTATTATTTAGACCAGGCTTT
>JAYVBN010000053.1:0-12546 GCA_043750455.1 Bacteroidia bacterium
CAATTGAAAATCTTTGGCAACATTACACGCTTCCTGAATTTTGACTGCTGCATTAACGGCATCGGAGACTGTATTGAAACTGGCCATTACTCCATCTCCCAATTCTTTTATCCAGCGGCCATTAAAAGCCTCGATAAATGATTTTTGTAATTGCCTGTTTTTATTCAGCAACGCAAATGCCTTATGCTCATCCTTACCCATTAAAGCAGTGTACCCGACAATATCGGTGAACATGATGGCAGCTAGTTGGCGGGATTGGGGCATAGTGTGTGAATATACATTAATTATTTACACAAACATTTATTTATAAATCACCCAATCTCACGAGAGACTCCTGCGGACATATCGCCAGCAAATTTCAAGAACTCATTAAAAGTGTGAGCATAAAAAAGGCAGTGCCATCTTCATGGTCACTGCCTTTATATTCATTCAAGTCGATTATTTCTTATAATATCCCAATGCCTCCGGCATCCAGCCCTGAAGGTCTCTGATGCGCGTTTCGTCTGCCGGGTGGGTTGACAAAAACTCAGGTGGTTTCTGACCGCCACCCAAAGCACTCATACGCTCCCAAAAGATTGGGGCTTGCTGAGGATCGTACCCGGCCATTGACATAAATATCAAACCAATATGATCTGCCTCTGACTCATGGCTTCTTGAAAATTTTAGCATCCCCACTTGTGACCCCATCCCAACAGCCTGTTGAAAAATCTGGCTTGTGACTCCAGGATTTTGTCCCATTGCGGCACCAAGAGTACTAATCCCAAATTCCTGAACAAGTCCCTGGCTCATACGTTCTCTACCGTGATTTGCAATAGCATGTGCTACCTCGTGCCCCATCACAACAGCTATTCCGGTCTCATCTTTGCAGATTGGAATGATGGCAGTATAAAAAGCTACTTTGCCACCAGGCATACACCAAGCATTCACAGTCTTATCATCCTGTATTAGATTAAACTCCCACTTAAATCCTGCTAATTGATCACTCGCTCCTTTCTCGGCCATATATTGTTCTACTCCCTTTTGAATTCGCGCACCTACACGCTTGATCATTTCGGTTTGCTCTGCATTAGACGACAATGGCCCTTTGGTAATCACTTCCTTGTACTGTGTTGCCGACATGGCGTTGATTTCGTCACTGGAAACTAAGCTCAATTGTTTTCTTCCAGTGACAGGCACTGTAGCACATGAGTAAAGTATGGAAAGCGTGACGGTGAGTAAGGCTACTTTCTTAAGCATAAGGATTAGGTTTTTTATGTGTCAAAGATAAAACTCTTTTGGGTATATGCGATTACTGTGCCATCAATCCAATCCGCATCTGTCTTGGCCGACTGAACATATAGATTTGTTTGGCGATGTTTGGGTATTCAGCAAACAGGTTGTGGTAGTCAAGAAAATAAACTAAGTATCGTATCCCCTGATCGGTTACAAACTCAAAGGAGTATGGATCATTTTCCTGAAGAGTGTACGGGTTTGGCAAAGCGAAACTTATTTTTCAAGTCTGAAATTTTACCTCCGTTTCGAATATGTGCTTGAATTGACGTTTTATCGTCAAGCATTTTTTTAAAGATGGAAGCACCTTTTGAATTCAAAGTCATTTTCTTGTCAGATACTTGATCCATATTTGATTCTATAAAGATATGCAAAATTCAGAATTCTTGTCTAAGTCTGTGATGGAGGCAAAAAAATCCCAAAATGGCTCTTTACTACTGTGTATTGTTTCTACCTTTGTGAACAATTATACCCAAAGCTGTTATGCGGATATTTGCCATCGGGCGGAACTATGTAGAGCACATTCAGGAGTTAAATAACGAACGGCCGGACGAGCCTGTTATATTCACTAAGCCAGATACAGCTATTATAAGAAATAACGCACCCTTCTATTATCCTGACTTCTCTAAAGACATACATCACGAAGTGGAGTTAGTGTTGAGGATTTGCAAAGAAGGAAAAAACATTGAAGAGAAGTTTGCTTCAAAATATTATGATGCGATTGGAGTTGGAATCGATTTTACAGCCAGGGATATACAAGCAAAGTTAAAAGCGAAAGGCTTGCCCTGGGATATCGCAAAAGGCTTTAATGGCTCTGCCCCTATTTCAGAAAAATTCATTCCAGTAAGTGAATTCAAAAATATCAAAGACATCAACTTTAAATTGGAAGTGGATGGTCAATTAAAACAGCAGGGAAATACTAGCTTATTACTTTTCCCGTTTGACTATATAATATCTTATCTATCAAAATTTTTTACGCTTAAAACCGGAGATCTCATTTTTACCGGCACGCCCAAGGGTGTTGGGCCTGTGACTATTGGAAATAAATTATCAGCCTACATTGAAAATGAAAAGTTGTTGGAGTTTGAGGTTAAGTAAGTTTCTATTCTTTTACTGCGCTTTGCTATCATTAAATTCTTTTGGACAGTTTAGTGCACTCGACCGACCCCTAAAATTATTGCCCACTGACGAGGGTTATTTGTTCCCCATAAATCCTGGCAAACCTAATTCTTTGGCGGGGACTATGGGTGAGTTGAGGAATACTCACTTTCATGGTGGCATTGATGTGCGGACAAATAACTTAACGGGGGTTCCTGTTCTGGCTACCCAACATGGATTTATATCGAGGGCAACAATAAGTTCGTTCGGATATGGAAATGTCGTGTACATCACGCATAGAGATGGCAACATTTCTGTGTATGGTCATTTGGATAAATTCAATGGAGCTTTAGGAGAGCATGTTAAGAAAGAACAATACCGGAGAAAAACATTTGAGCTCGATCTGTTTTTCAAGCCAGAACAGTTTCCAATAGGTCGTGGCGATACGGTAGCCTTTTCAGGGAATACAGGAGGCTCCAACGGTGCCCATCTTCATTTTGAAATCCGCAATCAAAACAACGAGGCTCTTAATCCATTGACTTTTGGATTTACTGAAGTGCAAGACAATCATGCACCAGTGGCTCAAAAGATAGCATTGAAGACGCTTGATATTAATTCGCGCATCAACGATCGCTTTGGAAGATTTGAATTCTATGTCCTTAAATCAGGCAATACGTATATCCTTCCAAAAAACATCTACGCTCATGGGCGAATTGGTGTCGAGCTGTTAGCTATTGATAAAATGGACAACTCGCGCTTCCGCTTTGGTATCAACTACATTGAAATGAAGGCTGATAGTCAGAAAATATTCTCTCAACACATCGAAAAAGTACAGCTGGCTGAAACACGAGGCATTCTTGCCTTGATGGACTATAAGACACTGAAAACAAATGGAACGAGATTTAATAAACTTTATATTGACGATGGTAACAGTCTCGACTTTTATGAAGGGTCGCTTAACAGCGGTGAAGTCTTTGTTGGCCAAAAAGAAGTTCCCGTTTCAATTATACTTCAGGATGCTTACAAGAACAAAAGTGTAATCAAATTTACGCTTAGTCCCTCCTTACCAGTATCTGAGGTTCTAACCCTTGAAGCCTTAGCCAAGGAGTTAAGTTTTGATCTATTGGAAAACACATTGGTGGTATCCACAAAACCGTGCACATCAAAAAAAACAATCTCAGTATTTGTAAAAGGTGTTGGCTCAGAAATAAATCCAGCCTATTTCAATTCGAATAAAAATGTTTACTTATTTGATTTGCAAAAAGGTATGCCCGATTCTATTCAATCCTGTTCCGGGTCGCTTACTTTTAATTTTAAAGACATTATACCGTCACAAACCGAATACACCTACTACAGCGATCTTGTTGAAATCAAATTTCAGGAGGATGTTCTTTATGACACGTTGTTCCTGAATCTTGACCGGACTAAGGAGGAAGACCGTGAACTATTTACAATAGGTAATAAGACAACACCTTTGCATAAAATGGTTGATATTACGTTGCGCTACCAAAATAATTATCCAATCAATAGAAAAACAGGAGTTTACCGTACGGAGGGTGACCGTTATAGTTATATTGGTGGAGATTGGAGCAATGGCAAAGTGAAATTCTCCGCACGCGAATTAGGTGACTTTGTAATTCTTCAAGACAGCGTTCCGCCTGCCATTACAAAAGTGTATTGTCACAATTCATCTGCCCGGTTTCGTATACGCGATGGTCTGTCGGGTATCGCCTATTTTGAAGCCAACATAAATGGCAAATGGCTATTAATGAATTATGATTACAAAACCGGTATTATTCAATCCGACAGGCTTGATAAAACCCAACCGCTGAAGGGAGACTTTGAACTAAAAGTGGTGGACAATGCAGGAAACGAAAAAATATTCAAACAAAAAATCTTATAAAGATGGCACTTACAGTTGGTACCAAAGCACCTGAGTTTACAGTAAATGATCAGGATGGAAAATCAGTAAAGCTTTCTGATTTAAAAGGCAAAAAAGTAGTCTTGTACTTCTATCCAAAGGACATGACACCTGGTTGCACGGCTGAGGCTTGCAGTTTGCGCGATAACTACAAAGCTCTTCAAAGGGCAGGCTATGAAATTTTCGGTATTAGCTCTGATGATGAAAAGAGACACCGTAAATTTATTGAGCAGCAAAAACTTCCTTTCCAATTGTTAGCCGATACGGACAAAGCTGTTCATAATAAATATAGAACATGGATTGAGAAATCTATGTATGGACGAAAATACATGGGCACAGCGCGGGTCACTTATATCATTGATGAAAGTGGTGTGATCCGCGAAGTGATTGAAAAAGTGGATACTAAAAATCACGCTAGCCAAATTTTAGGCAAAGAAGTTTCTGCACCTGCAAAGGCAAGCGCATCGGTTCCAAAGAAAGCTGCCGTTAAGAAAGTAATTAAGGTGAAGAAAGCGGTAAAAAAGATTGCTCCTAAGAAGGTTAAAAAGGCTCTTAAGAAAAAGGAGTAATGATTTCGTATGGCATTTTTCTTTGCTTTGAAAAACCCTGATATTCGCCCAAAATTCTTGAAATGGCACAACCCGATCTGATCCAACTAAAAAAAATAGCATCTCAAATTCGTAGGGATATAGTCCGAATGGTGCACGCCTGCCAATCGGGTCATCCAGGTGGCTCATTGGGCTGTACTGAATACTTTGTAGCCCTATATTTTCATGTCCTTAAGCACAATCCTAAGTTTAATATGGATGGCGCGGGTGAAGATTTGTGTTTCCTATCAAATGGCCATATTTCACCGGTTTGGTATGCAACTTTGGCACGAGCAGGGTATTTTGAGCCAAAAGAAATGGCAACGTTTAGAAAACTAGGTTCAAGGCTACAAGGCCACCCTGCTACCCACGAGCACCTTCCGGGAATCCGGATTGCATCCGGGTCGCTTGGTCAGGGATTGTCAGTTGGAATTGGCGCAGCACAAGCTAAGAAGTTGAACAAAGACGACCGGTTTGTTTATGTGCTCATGGGCGATGGTGAGCAGCAAGAGGGTCAGGTGTGGGAGGCGGCTATGTATGCAGCCCACAATAAGATGGACAATCTTATTGCCACTATTGATTATAACGGACAGCAAATTGACGGGCCAGTTGATAAGATTCTATCACTGCTCAATCTTAAAGCAAAGTGGGAAGCTTTCGGTTGGACTGTACAAGAGTTCAATGGCAACAAAATGGAAGATGTGGTAAGAGCACTTGAAAACGCGCAGTCCTTGACAAAGCAAGGCAAGCCAGTACTTAACCTTATGAAAACTGAGATGGGCTTTGGCGTAGATTATATGGTGGGCTCACACAAATGGCACGGTGTTGCACCTAACGATGATGAATTAGCGAGAGCATTAGCGCAACTGGAAGAAACAATAGGAGACTATTAACCCAGATTACGCTAGGATTTTCTAATGCGTAGCAATAGCTATTTTAGTCAGGGAAATCGCTTTTAGAAAAAGAGTCATGCCAATCTAATTTCTTATATCTTTCAGAAGATAAAATTGTTCGTCTATCTTTGTGACAACAAAAATGAGTTGCAGGAAAAAAAATGCGCGACTCAAAAAATTTTCCTCTCGAAAAAAATCAAATTTTCTCTACTCATTTTGACCTGTCGAAGGATCCCCTAGGACCATTAAAGGGAATTTTTATTTCCCATTATAGGAAATTCTTTTTTTAGTGATCTCAGGGGTATTATGCGGAGCTCATGATTGGGTGTCTATCAATCTATTTGGTAAATCCAAGTTGGTCTGGCTTCGCCTGTTTTTTCCTTACCAAAATGGGATACCCTCTCACGATGTTTTAGGAAAGTTGTTTGCCTTGCTTGACCCTAGATTGTTGAACTTTTACTATTAACAAAAGCAATTATGTAATAAATTTTGGCATGGTTAACAAAATGGTTACCCATATATTCTGTGCTTTTAAATAAACAATTGGAATATAAGTATGATCAATACACTCCAGATGAATCCAAATGGATCCAAATGGTAAATTCCATTGCGAGTATTTCCGCAATAATTATTACCTGGATTATGAAGGTCGATGGTCATTTTCATAAATATCGTTGATTGTACGAAGTCAGCATAATATTCATCTTATAAATATGTCCTTCCTTTGAAGGCCTAACTGTATCTGTCTTACGCTTAAATAACTTTGAAAAATTCAAATTGATTCTTATATTTAACCTTATACCAACCTTCTAACCACCTTGAAATCATCGTTTTTTCAGTTAAAGACTCGATACTGTGGTAAGATCCACTACTACCTTTTATTGGTTCTTTTTGGCCTTTTAATTAACCCTAAAATTGGACTTGGTCAAACACAGCCGCTTCAGATGTCGGATTTTGTGTTGTTTTCTGGAGCAACCAACCCCGGTAGCGTACAGATAGGGAGTTCCTCCAACATCAACGGAGGTAAGACAGGAAGTCTTAAACTGGTAAAAACAACCGGAACAGCCAGCATCAGTGGTGATGTTTATAGCAAGGGTACCATCCTCCTTGCCAACAGCAATACGGTAACCGGTAAGATCGCTGCTTCAAATTCATCTGCCGTTGCGGGAACCATTCTTTCGGTTGGCTCCAGTGCTAACCTTGGAGGTAATATAGATGTGAACGGAAATATCATTGTGGGTGGGGGAATTGTTTCAGGTAAAGTTACAACGAATACCTCGTACGCAGGTCCAACTCCAGCGGGTGGTAAAGTTATTGGCTCTCCTTCACTTCCAATATTTCCAGTTTTGCCTTCTCCCACAACTTTTCCAACCTATGTTCCCTCAGCGGACATTACAACAACAAGACCGATTTCCCCTGGAGCTTACGGCAGTATTAAACTTTCGGGAAATCAAACACTCACTCTTCAAGGTGCGGGAGTTTATTCGTTTAATCTGATCGATAATAAGAATAGCAATACGTTTGTGTTCGATTTTGGGTCTAATCCAACAGGAGTATTCAAAATTTATATTTACAACAATGCTGTTCTTCAAAAACTAAATGTAAATGCTATTGGCGGAGATGCTTCCCGCATTTTCACGGAAGTACACGGAACCGGGCTAGGCACCGCAAAGTATGCTTTTGACATTTCCAATGGTTCCCCTGGTGGAACCAAATCAAGATGGATGGGAACAGTTTATGCACCTTATGCTGCCATCAATATTGGTTCAGGTACAGGTGGCAGTGAAGTAACCGGAGCTCTTTGGAGTGGTACACAAGTGAATATTCAAAGTGGTGTAAATATTATTTATGCCCCCTTTCAAACTTGCACAACACCCAACGCAAACGCTGGGGCTGACAAAGTGATTACCTGTTCAACAGCTACCGTTGAACTCATTGGCTCTTCCTCAAGCTCAGGTGTAACTGGTTACAACTGGGTAGCCAGCAATGGAGGAATTATTGTATCAGGTGCCAATACCTCCAAGGCTGTAGTTAGTGCTGCAGGAACGTATACTCTAACCGTTTCTTCAGGAGCTTGTATGGCAACGGATGTTGCCTTAGTTGCCCTTAACAATACCGCCCCCATTGCTAATGCAGGCTTTGACAAAGTGCTGACGTGTGCTACAACATTGACACAACTCAATGCCACATCTTCTACTTCCGGAGTCACTTATAACTGGGTAGCCACGTTAGGTGGACATATTTTGTCGAGTGCCAATACAGCAACGCCAACGGTTGATGCAGCTGGTACTTATACGGTAACCGTAACCGTTATAGCGAGCGGATGTACAGCCAGCGATATTGCTTTAGTGACGCTAAACAATACACCACCTAGCCTTTCTGTGAACGATGCAGTAGTCTGCAGCAATCCTAACAGTAGCATAGAATCCACTATGGACTTAACAGGGTATGTTACTGTTCAGGAAGAATCTACCACAACGTTCAAAAATAATAATGGAGCGACCATTACAGATCCAATAAATTATTTGGCAACTAATGGTGAAGTGATTACCGTAGTGGCGATCAACGCAATGGGTTGTGAAAGTGAAGCTACGTTCAATATCAAGGTAAATGACCGGCAGAAATTTGGCATTTGTGCACCCATTGAAGGCAAGATTTACGAAGTTATTGGTTCTGAGTTAACCTCACTAAACAAGCAATATTCCATCGATAATCCAGTGGCTACTAACGAAGTTTTCTTCATTAATGGCAACACTGTGTTGTTAGAAATTATCTTTTATGAAAATGAATTAGTCAACCTTCTTCCCATCCTTCAGCGAGATTCCATGGGGTTAATTTTAGATGAAGACATTAGCGATTTTGAGGATGACCGGATTATTGCCGGATTTTTCCCAATAGAAAATTTAGAGAAGCTCAATACAATAAATGCGGTAGAGGGAAAAAACTTAGTCAAATTCGTCCGCCCTGCTTTTCCCCCTATTCGAAATATCGCTTTTGGTTTTGGTGACGCTACTACCCAAGGAGACCGGATAATGCGATCTGACCTGGTGAAGGAAGGATATTTTAATGAAGTAACTAACTATAAGCTTTCAGGAAGCGGTATTAAAATCGGAGTTTTGTCTGATAGTTATAATAGACAGAATCCGTTAAACCCTGCTGGAAACGATGTTAACGATTTTGATCTTCCTGGAGCTATTAAGCATCCGTATGATTCCTTAGGATTACTTCCCGAGGTGCATGTGCTAAAAGATTATCCGGAAAAATATGGATATGGGTATGCGAAAGACGAAGGTCGCGCTATGTTGCAAATTATACATGATGTTGCTCCCCGAGCTGAGTTGGCATTCCGCACAGGTTTCTTAACCGCAGGTGATTTTGCCAAGGGTATTTTAGAATTAAAGGCTGCCGGCAGCAATATTATCGTAGATGATATTACCTATATGACCGAACCATTTTTCACTGATGGAAAAGTAGCAAGGACTGTAAATCTCGTTGCTCGCGAAGGCGTCTCGTACTTTACTTCCGCAGGTAACTTTGGCAATAAATCCTTTAAAGGGGTATTCAACGGTGTAACAGATACCACTTTACTGCCACGAAATAATAGAACCCTAGCAGGAAAGATGCATGCTTTTAGTGCTGGTGATACTGATCAGAAGTTAACGGTTTACCCTACTAAAGAAGGCGTGAAGACTAACTATACCATCGCTCTGCAATGGGAGGATTCACTTTATTCAGTTGGGCAAGTTGGTACCCAATATGACCTTGATATTTATATAAAGGATTTTCAGGGAGCTCCCCTTTTTGGTTTCAACCGCAACAACATTGGTGGCGACCCTGTAGAAATTCTCAATTTCACTGTTGATACGCAGACCGACATTGAATTAGTGATTGCGAGGGAATGTGATTCCTGCAACCCTGCAGACATTAATTTCAAGTACGTTATTTTCCGTGGTGAACTGAAGGCGAGCGATCCCAATGAATATTTTATAGGATCTCCAACCATCGTAGGACATGCCAACGCAGATAGCGCGATGACTGTTGGTGCCGTTCTTTATAGAAATACACCCGAATATAACTATGACGTTCCTGTCGCGAATCCTGCGATTGAAGATTTTGAAGTAGCAAACTATTCTTCACGTGGTGGCATGCTGGATAGAATAAAACCAAACTTTACCGCACCTAGTGGCGTGAACACAACGGTTGACTTTGATCTTTTTTCTGATGACGATGATCTCGAAAATGATGGAGATCCTAATTTTAATGGTACTTCAGCTGCAGCACCGCATGCCGCTGCTGTAGCCGCCTTGATCATGGAGGCCCGGAACTATTATTATCCTGGCACTCAGCCAAAACACAAGGATAATACCTCCTGGGGCACAGGCAATTCTCCCCATGATATTCGTAAAGTACTTCAAAGTACAGCCAAAAACATGCATGTAGATGATGATGAACCTGGTGATGGAAACTTTGATAAAAAGTCAGGATACGGCCTTGTTCGTGCCGATGCTGCATTGTTAACACTGGCCACGCCAATGCCAGAAATCATAAGATTGGATACATCAAACGTTACCAATGGTATTGTTGGAGAGGTGGAGTTCAAATTAATCATAGTAGGAAATAATTTTTATGAGGATTCTCAGATATTATTCAGAAATGATACCCTAGAGACCACGTACAATCCTATTACTGAAAATCTGGAAGCAACTATTCCCCCATTTGAGGGTAACCCTGCCATAAGTGTTAACAATAATGCTATTTCTGATTTGGGTTCTGATGGAGGAACGACTAAACCTGAATATTTCTTTGACTATGATCCACTGAAGATCTTTATCCGTGGGCAAGACGTAGTCAAAAAATATGGCGAAGGGTATGACTTAGAAGCAATGGTGTATGTCCTTGATGGCGTGATATGGAAAGAAGGAAATGATTTTGTTACTACAAGATTTCCAGAAGGAATAAGCCTAAAAGATGTTGGCCTTACTAATAGTGACACAATTGAAATAGATAGTTTGAATTTGAATCGCGTAATTATTCCAGTTCAGTTTACTGGATCCATTAACAGCTTAGGTAGCTTAAGCCCTGTCGGGACTTATACTATTAAACCATCACATACGCTAATCGGTGCTGATCCCTCTTTCGGGGAATTGTTTGATTATACGGGTACATTAACCCCCGATAGTACCTATATATATGACCAATATCCAACAACTCTTAATCTTGGTCAAATTACTGTCGAGCAATTACGTCTTGTGTTAAAGGCAGACAACTTAACTCTGACCTTTGGGCAATCCATTGCGGATGAGATTACTGTTACACCTATTTATGACTCTTCACTTATTGAAAATAATTCTGTATTCAAAGAAAACTTACTAAAACAGTATAAGGCGGATCTGGATGCCTCCCGAAATGGTGACCCACACCTACCTTTAGCTGTAGTAGACAGACAGATCAATAAGGAAGGGAATTTTCAAATCAGCGAATTTGACCTAACCAATTACAGCTTCATGGTAAGCGGCAAAGGATTATATAATGGCAAAGGATTATATAATGGTAAGGGATTATATAATACCATAGTCTATGTTCCGATAGAGTCATTTATGGACTACGAAAATGATTCTCTTGATCAGAATTTCTTCATCCCAGAATTGAATGGCAAAGGCCTTTACAATGGAAAGGGACTCTATAATGGTAAAGGACTCTATAATGGAAAGGGACTTTATAATGGTAAAGGACTCTATAATGGAAAAGGACTTTATAATGGTAAAGGCCTCTATAATGGTAAGGGGTTGTATAATGGTACAGATGGAGACGCGGCTTCTGATGAAACCGCTAACATCCTCACGATTTTAGATATTGATGAGTTAGATTATGCTGACATAGGAGCAGATACAATTACACTTGATTCATTAGAGTTGTTCTCCATTCACCTGGTCACGGGTACCGATGTTGGTCAACATGTTATTGTGCCTGGTGCCTTTATTTCAGGCGTTTCATATAACTTCATAGTCTCCTATAATACTGGTACTCTAACCATCGATCCCCTTGATGTAACCGTAACGGCCGCTCCCAAGATCAAAACGTATGGTGAAGTTGATTCAGCTTTGACCTATGTATCGAATCCTGCAGTGGGCACGGTCCTGGCAAACCGTGATACCATTAGTTACACAGGTGCCTTGTCAAGAGTAGCCGGAGAGTCTGTCTTGGGAGGCCCTTATGCAATCAGGCAGGGGACATTAACGAACAGCAATTATAGGATCAGTTATGATAGTGCAAATTTGCTGATCATGCCACTTGCCGTAACTGTTACGACTAATGCAGACCAGAAAAAAGTATATGGATCAGTCGATTCTGTATTGACCTTTGTGTCAATACCAACGGTGGGCACAATACTGGCAAACCTAGACACGATCCAATTCATAGGTGCACTGTCAAGACTACCTGGAGAGGATGTATTGGGAAGTCCTTATCCAATCCTGCAGGGTTCATTGACGAACAACAACTATTCAATCGCCTTTTCAGGAGCGAACTTTAGTATCACTACGCTGGCAATAAGTGTTAAGGCTGCTTCAGATCAAACCAAAGTATATGGTTCAGCAAATCCAGTAGCTTATTCTTACATATCAAATCCAGCAGCAGGTTCATTACTTGCGAACGGAGAAGCCATCAGTTTCGGTGGAGTACTGTCAAGGGGCCTTGGCGAGAACGTAGGCAGCTATTCGATTGGTAAGGGTACTTTGGATAACACTAACTACACGATTAGCTATACAGGAGCGAACTT
>JAYVBN010000054.1:0-17992 GCA_043750455.1 Bacteroidia bacterium
GATTCATCATGCCAAAGTCCTATTAGGAAGTGCTACACCTTCGGTAGAATCATTTTATCAGGCCCAACAAAATAGATACGGATTAGTAACGCTAACGGAACGGTTTGGTGAAGCTCAATTGCCCGACATTTTGTTTGCTGATCTTTCCAAAGAGCGTAAACGAAAAATGAATAAAGGAGAGTTTACCTCCTTCTTGTTGAACGAGATCAAAGAAACCATTTCTAAAAAAGAACAGGTCATCTTATTTCAAAATCGAAGAGGATACTCACCCATGATCCAATGCGAAGATTGTGGTTGGGTGCCCAAGTGTATTAACTGTGCTGTAAGTCTTACGTATCATCAGTATAGGCATGCCATGATCTGTCACTATTGCGGATATCGTGAAGAGATGCCAACTCAATGCCCTACATGTTCATCCAAGAGATTGCAAACATTAGGGTATGGAACAGAGAAGTTGGAAGAAGAATTGAAATTATATTTCCCTGATTCTCGCATTCAAAGGATGGATTTAGATACAACCCGTAGTAAGTCAGGTTATGAAACTATAATTGAAGGTTTTGAAAGTGGTGAAACCGATATTCTGGTAGGAACACAGATGGTTACCAAAGGGCTAGACTTTGACAAGGTGAGTTTAGTAGGAGTTTTTGATGCCGACCGCATGATGCACTTCCCTGACTTCCGATCGTATGAAAGAGCCTTTCAACTTATCACGCAAGTAAGTGGACGCTCCGGACGTAGAGAAAAAAAAGGTAAAGTAATTATTCAAACGAGTGACCCATCTCATAAATTGTTTTCGTTTGTCACCGTTCATAACGTAACGGGTTTCTTACAAGAACAACTTGATGATCGAAAGAATCACTTCTATCCCCCCTATTCGCG
Source organism: Bacteroidia bacterium (assembly GCA_043750455.1). Lineage (GTDB taxonomy): Bacteria > Bacteroidota > Bacteroidia > Cytophagales > Cyclobacteriaceae > ELB16-189. The sequence goes on from JAYVBN010000054.1 coordinate 880, forward strand.
ACTGATTGAAATCACCGTTAAGCACATCGACAAAAAGATTTGCCGGGATGTGTCTGAACAAATTACCAAATCAATTCACGAGCATCTAAAAGGCGTAAAGATACTTGGGCCTGGTGAGCCGATGATCTCTAAGATCAGAAATGAATTTCTGATGACGATTTTAATAAAGGTTCCAAGAGACCAGGGAAAACTCGGAGACTTGAAAAACTATTTACTTCAAGCAGCACAGTATTTCAATCAAATCAAGGAATATCGAAATGCAAAAATTGTGTTTGATGTCGATCCTGTCTGATTAACCAAGTATCTCCCATTCCTCATTTAACAAAGGGATTGCCTGATGAGCTGTAAGATCAAACTGGCATGGGACAACCGAAACATAATTATTTGCAATCGCCCATTCATCGTTGTCTTCACCTTTATCGAAATTCACAAAGTTGCCGGTCATCCAAAAATAGCTGCGGCCATTTGGATCAAACCGCTGATCAAAATCTTCCACCCACTTGGCATTTGCCTGACGACAAATACGAATGCCTTTTATATTCTCATTCCGTTTCGGTGGGATGTTTACATTCAATGCCGTTCCTTTCGGAAGACCCTTAGCCAAGACTTGTTTTACTATTTTTCTTACATACTCTGCTGTATGGGAGAAATCTGCCTTATGACTATAATCGCATAATGAAAAACCAATAGCCGGGGTTCCTTCTATCGCCCCTTCAATGGCAGCTGACATGGTGCCGGAATATAAAACGCTTATGGATGTATTGCTTCCGTGATTAATTCCACTCACCACCAGATCAGGCTGGCGGTGGTTATCTTTCAAAACAAAATGACGTGCCATCTTTACGCAATCAGCTGGAGTTCCTGAACATTCATATGCTTTTACGCCTTCAAAAATATGAGACTCATTCAAACGCAAGGTGTCACCAACTGTAATGGCATGACCCATGCCCGATTGAGGACTGTCGGGGGCCACCACAATAACATCACCTAATTCTTTCACCACATCCACGAGATTACGAATGCCAGTAGATGTTATACCGTCATCATTGGAAACTAATATCAAAGGTTTTTTCATTGAACTATAAATAGAGAAGTTAAAATTATTTAAAGAAAGAATTGTAGTACGTAATTATTTTCACCAACTCATTCTTATCATCAAAAGAAAGTTTATTTGTTTTCGCATAGCGTTGCACATCATCCGATCGCTTATCCATTACATCAAGCCAATCGCTTTTCTTGCCATTATACTCAACAATATTTCCATCATCCTCAAGCAAAAAATACTTATAGACCAATACCAACCTGGTATTTGAACCATAGTAATAAAATGAGGAAGAAAAACTTCTATACTCAAGAGCCTCGCGACATAGAAGAGTGATTTTTCCTTCAGTTAATAACTCGAAGAAAACAGGAGCTTTATATCCGTTCGAAACGCTATATGGAAGGGAATAAAATTGGCGATACTGTTTAATAGTAACGTCAAAGATCTCATATAGCAAAACCTTTCGTGCTGTAAAGGATTGGTTCTTGTCGTCTGCTTGAAATTGCAAGAGATCATTCTGCATATCATACTTAACAGCTCCTTTCAAAGTGTCACCTGTATCCAGAATTATTTTCCCTTCATGCCAGTATTCAAAAGCAAATTGCTGTGCTAAGCTTGTACCAAGCCCAACTAACAAATAAATCACAAGAGTAATCTTTGCTTTCATCAACGCTTTAAAATGTTGTGGCCAAGTTTATCCCGTTTTGTCATCAGGTATTTTTCATTGTGAGGGTTTGGCACCATTTCTATTGCCACATTCTCTACAATTTCCAAGCCATACCCCATAAGGCCCACACGTTTCTTTGGATTATTGGTGATTAGTTTAATCTTAGAGATATTCAGATCATGGAGAATTTGTGCGCCAATTCCATAATCGCGGTTGTCCATGTCAAAGCCTAATTGTAGATTGGCCTCCACTGTGTCAAGACCTTCCTCCTGAAGTTTATAGGCCTTCAATTTATTAAGTAGTCCAATTCCCCTTCCTTCTTGTTTCATATACAGTACAACACCTTTGCCCGCTTCATCCACCATTCGCATGGCATGCTGAAGTTGAGGACCGCAATCGCACCGACAGGAACCAAAAATATCTCCGGTAACACAAGAAGAGTGAACGCGTACTAACACTGGTTCATCCTTTTTCCAGGTTCCCTTTATCAACGCCATGTGCACTTCACCCGTATTTGTCTGCTCGTATGCCCTTAACTTAAAATCTCCGTATGAAGTTGGCATGTCCACCTCGACCTGTCTTTGGATTTGTGATTCCGCTTTCATTCGGTAAGCAATCAAATCCTTGATCGTAACAAGTTTTAGTTTAAACCGATCCGCTACTTTTCGCAAGTCGGCCAATCGTGCCATCGAGCCATCTTCATTCATGATTTCAACCAACACGCCCGCTGGACGAAAACCAGCTAAGCGCGCAAAGTCAATTGCCGCTTCGGTATGACCCGATCTTCTCAGCACTCCTTCCTTCTTTGCTTTGAGCGGAAAAATATGGCCTGGCTTGCCAAGTTCCTCCGGCTTGGTCTCAGGATCAACAAGAGCTTTGATTGTCTTGAAACGATCATGAGCAGAAATACCGGTTGTGCAACCATGACCTTTCAAATCAACCGATACGGTGAAGGCGGTTTCATACACTGCTGTATTGTTACCCACCATCATATCTAAGCCAAGTTCAACACAGCGGTCTTCTATTAAAGGAGCGCAAATTAATCCCCGTCCATGAGTGGCCATGAAGTTTACAATCTCGGGTGTTATGCTCTCAGCAGCACAAACAAAGTCACCCTCGTTTTCGCGATCTTCATCATCCACCACCACAATCACCTTTCCGTTTTTGATCTCTTCAATCGCCTCTTCGATGGTGTCTACTTTTATCTTATCAATCATATCCATTATTCTTCACCTTGCTATCACTATACCCAGAAAATTAGAAATCTCAATCTCTCCGCTCTTAAGCTGCTTTTGAAACTCTAACAATCTATTTTCTTCTTCAATGTCTTTTACCTCTTTTAATAACTTTAAATTATCGTCAAGGTGTTTTTGAATTACTCTCAACTTTAAATGGAGAACATTACCATATGCGAGCTCATTTATCTTATCCGATTCATTGGGTATGAAAATATTGTACTTATCGCCCCAATGTTTACTTACCTGATAGCGTGATACGGTTAAGTCCGTAACAATTCTTTTTATCTCACTAGTTCCATTCTGTATAAAAAAGTTGGTATTAACTGATTCTTCCTCCCTGAGTTCAGCCGCCTTGAATTCATAATAAATTTCCCTGTAAAGAGGATGAGTAAATTCCACATCTTCCAACTCATTAACGAAATAGGTGGGCAATCTGTTTTCGTTGACGTGTTTATCTGCATAATTCAACAAAAGCCTGACTGTCTCCTTCTCCTGGTTTTGAATGATGGCCAGCATATCTATTTGAGAAGAAACACTTTTTTCTTCTATCCCTTCCACAGAAACCGGGACTTCATCAGGTTCACGTAAATTCTCACGGGCTTGCTTCCTTCTTTCGGTTACCAGGATTTTATTTAACTCTGTCAATAGAACAGATTCACTTATCCTCAACAAGTTGCTGGTCTCTTGAATGTAAACAGATCGCTTTACCGGATCAGGTATTAAGGATATACTGGTGACAATTTCTTTTATCGATTCAGCTTTGCGGATAGGATCACCTGCGGCCTCTGCTGCAAAGAGCCCTGCTTTAAACGAAACAAAATCCTTTGTATTCTCTTTTAAGAATTTTTGAAACTCAGTGGTTCCAACTTTTCTAGAATAGCTATCCGGATCTTCGTTATCTGGGAAAAGAACAACACGAACATTGAGGCCGCCTTTTAAAATTAAATCAATACCGCGCAACGCTGCTTTTATTCCGGCTGCATCGCCATCAAACAACACCGTAACATTTTCTGTAAACCTGCGGATGAGCTTAATTTGTCCTTCGGTCAAAGCAGTTCCCGATGAGGATACTACATTTTCGACATCAGCTTGATGAAGTGAAATGACATCGGTGTAGCCTTCCACTAAATAACAAGTGTCGTGCTGACGAATGGCATTCTTGGCCTGATACAATCCATAGAGCACATCACTTTTGTGATAGATGTCCGTCTCGGGTGAGTTGATGTATTTGGGTTGGTTCTTGTCTTTACCCAACATACGCGCGCCAAAAGCAATCACCTTACCCGACATATTGTGCACAGGAAAAATCACCCTTCCGCGAAAGCGATCATAGCTCCGATAGCTATCGGAGGAGCCATCTTCTTTCTTAACAACAAGTCCTGCTTTTTCCAATAATTCTTTATTATATCCTTTAGCTATGGCCTCTTTGCTGAAATTTTCCCAGCCTTCCAAGGCATACCCTAATTCAAACTTCTCCAGTGTGCGGTCATTGAAGCCTCGCTCTCTAAAATAACTTAAGCCAACTCCCCTTCCCTCCTCTGTATTCATTAAAAGATTCTTGTAATAATCTTTTGCGAAATTCATGAGAATATAAAGCCCTTCGCGTTCGCTTTGCTCTGCCCTAACTTCATCACTTATCCTGTCTTCTTTAATCTCAACGCCATACTTTTTGGCGAGGTAACGGATGGCTTCAGCATAGCTAAGTTTCTCGTGCTCCATCACAAACGTGAAGGCATCACCACCTTTGCCGCTACTAAAATCTTTAAAGATGCCCTTGGCGGGAACGACAAAGAAAGAAGGTGTCTTTTCGTTGGCGAATGGGCTGAGTGCCTTGTAGTTCTGACCCGATTTTTTGAGCGACACAAAATCACTGATGACATCCACAATGTCAGCTCGATTTCTGATTTCTTCTATGGTGTCGCGGGAGATCAATTCTTAAATAATAGATGAGGGACAAAGATAGTTGTTTGTTCCTTATTAGGTATTGTAAAATTAGGACATGAATAAAGACTTAGGCACTGGGACTTGGGGGAACAGAAATCAGTTAGCTAAGTGAGTGTTAGTTTCAGTTTCACTTAGAAAAAAAGAACCTGACAAATGCCTAAGTCCTAAGTCCTAAGTCCTAAATTGCACCCCAATAATAACTTGTAACCTAACTAATGTCATTCACTCAATCCGATATAATACAGGCACTTAGCACAGTAAATGATCCTGATCTAAAGAAAGACTTAGTGAGTCTGAATATGATCAAAGATATTTCGGTTTCTGACAAGCTCGTAAGTTTCACAGTTGTGCTTACCACTCCTGCCTGCCCTCTAAAAGAAAAGATAAAAAATGATTGTGAAGAGGCTGTTGAAAAAGTAGTGGGTAAAGATGTTGACATCGCTATTCGGATGACGTCCTCTGTCACCACAATTCGCGATAATACCCCTTTGCTGCCAGGTGTAAAAAACATTATCGCCATTGCATCCGGTAAAGGTGGCGTAGGAAAATCTACTGTGGCCTCCAACCTGGCAGTAGCGCTTGCAAAGATGGGAGCCAAAGTAGGACTTATTGATGCTGATATCTCAGGACCTTCTGTGCCCGTTATGTTCAACTGCGAACACGAGCAGCCAGAAGTGAAAGTGGTGAATGGAAAAAATCTCATAGTTCCTTTAGTACAATACGGTGTTAAACTTATATCCATTGGATTCCTTGCTCCATCAGATAGCGCGGTTGTGTGGCGGGGGCCTATGGCCAGCTCGGCATTAAAGCAATTTATAGGAGATACTGAATGGGGGGATCTGGATTATCTATTGATCGATATGCCTCCTGGAACGAGCGACATTCACCTTACATTAGTCCAGACTGTTCCTGTTACGGGTGTTGTCATTGTTACTACACCACAAAAAGTAGCCCTGGCAGACGCCACAAAAGGCCTTGCTATGTTTAAACAACCTCAAATCAATGTACCTATACTGGGCATTGTGGAGAACATGGCCTACTTTACTCCAGAAGAACTTCCCAACAACAAATATTATATCTTCGGAAAAGACGGAGGTAAGAACTTATCAGAAAAGTATGGCGTTCCTTTTCTGGGTCAAATACCATTGGTGCAAAGCATCCGCGAAAGCGGTGATAGTGGTTTGCCAGCCGTGATGAAAGAAGGAGTAACCGCGAAAGCTTTTACTGATCTTGCTGAAGCCATGGCGCGTCAAGTTGCCATAAGAAATGCTACATTTGCCCAAACCCAACGAGTAGAACTGAAGGCTTGATGAGCACAGCAATAAAATCCGGAGAATTAATTGACCGCATCGAAGCGGCTTTAAATACAATCCGCCCTTACCTGGAAACAGATGGCGGCAATGTTAGGGTTCTGGAATTAACTAAAAGCAATGTCTTGAAACTTGAGTTCATGGGAAACTGTGGAAGTTGCCGCATGTCTACCATGACTTTTAAGGCAGGTGTTGAAGAAGCTATACTACGATCTGTGCCGGAAATCAAATCCATCGAAGTTGTAAATCTTATGCACGTTTAGGTTGTGCGTCCCGAACATCCCAGAATTTAGCTCTGATCAACTTAACATTAATGTATCCCGTCTATTTTCTAAGCCTAACCATGCAATTAACTTTCTAAATTGCAGTTATAAGTTAGAATTTATTCCATGAGGAAAATTGCAGCCCTACTGATTATCCTTTCAGTGCATATTACCGTCTCAGCGCAAGAGCGTTGTTCTGCAGTGGCTTATAAAAATATGCTGCAATCCAACCCAAAAATAGAGAGTGACGAGCAATTTGAGGAATGGATTCAAAAAAAAATAAAAGAGCCCTCAAAAAAATCATCGGGTACAGAAAAAACAAATTCAATCAGCATAATTCCTGTTGTAGTCCATATCATTCACAATGGCGAACCCCCTGGAACGGGAATTAATATATCAGACGCACAAATCCTTTCTCAGATAAATGTACTTAATAAGGATTACCAACGGCTCAATACTGATGCCAACAAAACCCCACTTGAATTTCAGCCTTTAGCAGGAATATTTGAAGTGCAATTTGTTTTGGCAAAGCAAGATCCTGAGGGCTTACCTACCAGCGGGATTGTAAGAGTGAAGGGAACTAAAACCGGTTGGGCGATGGCTGATGACAATGAATTGAAATCACTCAGCTATTGGGATGCCGATGACTACCTGAATATTTGGGTTACTAATATTGATGATCCTAGCGGCTTTGTTGGCTATGCCAAATTTCCAATTTCCCCGTTACCGAATCTTTCGGGTTCACCAAATGACCCTTTAACAGATGGTGTGGTAATACACTATGATGCGTTTGGCTCATCGGACGATGGTGCGTTTAATCTGGATCCAAAATTTAACAAAGGCAGAACGGCTACGCATGAAATCGGGCATTTCTTTGGACTATATCACATCTGGGGTGATGATAACGGGGCATGCTCTGGCACCGACTATGTAACAGATACCCCTAATCAGGGAAATAACTATAACGGGCTATGCCCCGTGCATCCACAAATTTCTTGCTCTACAAATAATATGTTTCAAAACTACATGGACTATACAAATGATGCATGCATGAATATCTTCACGGCAGGTCAGGTGGGTCGAATGACTACTGTACTTCAAAATAGTCCGAGGAGAGCAACGCTTCCCACGTCCAAAGGGGCAACGGTGCCGCCAGTTGTTGCCATTGACTTGGGAATTAAGTCAATCAGCTCTCCGGGAATTACGGCTTGCTCTGGTTCAAATGTTCCATCGGTATTAGTGCGTAATTATGGAACCAATACAATTACTTCCGCAAAGATTCAGATAAAGCTCAACTCAGCAATTATTGAAACAAAGGACATTACACTCAATCTTTCCAATCTTGCAGAAACGACAATCTCTTTCAATGCCGTATCCTTTACCACAGGTAGCACCAATCTGATGAGCTTCGAAATTATTCAAGCCAATGGACAAACCGATGAAAATTTAAACAACAACATAAAGTCTCAAACCTTCACCGTATCACAGATCACGACACTTCCATTGTTTGAACCATTTACGAACACACTTTCAACAGGCCTACCGGCTGGTTGGACAATTCAAAATCCTGATGGTTTATTTAAATGGCAAAACGTAAACGCTCCAATTGGTGGAGCTTCAAACAAAGCCATGTACATCAATCTCCACGATTATGAAGAGGAAGGAGCAATTGATCGACTAATTACTCCCAATATGAATTTTTCAACTCTTACAAATGCACTACTAAAATTTGACAGAGCCTATGCGCAATTTCCAGGTGTAACAAGTGATGTTTTGCGTGTTCTTGTAAGTACAGATTGCGCAGCCAATACTGGTGAGGCCATTGAAATTTTTAACAAGTCTGGAAGCGCTTTGGCCACATCAGCAAACACAACTGGTCCTTTCATTCCCACTACTCAATCGCAATGGGCACAGGAAATCATCGCTCTCAACCAGTTCCAGGGTGAGCAAAACATTCAGCTTATTTTTGAGGTAAGGAATGGTTATGGTAACAACATATTTCTCGACAACGTACAAATACTGGCGGAAGAGTTGGTTGATCTTGCTTTGATTAGAATTAATGACCCTTCACCGGTAATTTGCATACAAAATCCTGCACCCTCTGTTACCGTAAGGAATTTTGGAAGCAAGACCATTACTACTTTCAAAGTAACCTCAACTGCAGGTGGCATTGTCAAAAGTCAAACATTTAACAATGTGTCCGTAACTCCGGGCAATGAATTGGCTGTTACACTAAATAAGCTTTCACTAAACACAGGAACCAATACCATTCGATTTGAACTATCGGAACCTAACAGTTCAATAGATGCACGTACCGACAATGATATGCTTGAATTGAAGTGCGTGGTTAATCCAACAAATGCCGGTATACCATTGCGTGAGGATTTTGAAGAAAACTTTGAGTCATCCTGGACTAAAATCAGTCAAGGTGATCAAAAAAATTATGCGGTTGCAACCACTAACTATGGAAAATCTATTATCTATCCAGGAGCTACCAATACAGTAAAGGGAGAGGAAGCCTGGCTGGTAAGCCCTGTGCTTGATCTCTCACGGACTTCAAAAGCAAGTATGTTCTTTGATGCGAGCTACCATAAATTACCTACAGGCAACGAACATCTCCGGGTGCTTTCTTCCAGCGATTGCGGTGTTACGTTTCCAACTATTTTATTCGATCAGGCTGGTGATTCATTTTCAACTTCAACAACAGGGGTCCCCTCTGTTACCACCGATTGGAAAAATCAATTCCTTTATCTTGATGAACTAATAGGTGAACAAAATGTGCGCATTGCTTTTATTGTGACCAACGACAACGGTAATAATCTTTATCTGGATAATATTGAATTTTTTATTGACGATGATCCGAGCCCGGTTAAGATTAATTCCCTATATAAAGTATATCCTGCCGAAAATTCAAGTTCTTTCAACATCACATTCAACCTTACTGATAAGGAAAATGTTCAACTTCAGGTGTACAACTTAATGGGGCAGATTATTGTAGACAACCACTTACCAGAAACTCTCAACCAAACCTATACCATTGATTTCAGAGGGCAGGCAAGCGGAATTTACATTGTGAGGGTAATGACAAACTCTGAAGTTGGCGCAACTAAAATCTTTTTAACGCGATAAACTGCGTTTTGCCATTAATCCGAGGAAATAAGGCAAATCACTGATATATTTGGAGTTGATAAAATTTTATGAATGACAAAAATTAAAGTGGCCATTCTCTATGGCGGGCGCTCTGTGGAACATGGAGTCTCCATTAACTCTGCACGTAATATTGCTGAATATTTAGATAAAAGTAAGTTTGAACCGATTCTGATTGGTATTTCCACAAGTGGAGAATGGCATTTGACTTCCACTGTTAGTAAAGAAATTGAAGTTGGTAAAAAAATAAATCTTAAACTCGATCCAAAAAACGCGGGTTTCATTACAGATAACGGAATTGTTTACAAACCAGATGTGGTCTTTCCTGTCCTGCATGGTACCGATGGAGAAGATGGAAGTATTCAAGGTTTATTGCAGGCGATGAGCTTGCCCATGGTGGGCACGGGCGTGCTCGGCTCGTCTATGTCCATGAATAAACTTGTGGCCAAAAAAATTTTACAAGAGGCAGGATTACCTGTAGCCAAATTTCTCTGCTATTATTTTGATGATAAGCATCAGATAAATTTTCAACAAATAAGTTCCGTATTGGGTCTTCCCTTCATGATAAAATCTGCCAGTCTTGGTTCATCAGTGGGTGTATCAAAAGTAAAAACTGAAGGCGATCTTAAACAAGCAGTTGACGAAGCCTTTACCTATGATGATTGCCTGTTGGCAGAAGAATATATAAAAGGGCGAGAGATTGAATGTGCAATTCTTGGTAACAATCCCGCACAGGCCTCCTTACCGGGGGAAATTATCATTAGCAGCAAATATGAATTCTATACGTTTGATGCAAAGTATGTTGATGGGGAAGCTGTAAAAATTGAAGTACCCGCAAAGCTTGAAGGAAAAATTACAGAAGCCATTCGCGAGTATTCACTAAAAGCATATCAGGCATTAATGTGTGAGGATTTTTCACGGGTAGATTTATTTCTTGCCGATGACGGACGGGTGTTTGTCAATGAAATCAACACTATTCCAGGATTTACAAATTCAAGTATGTTTCCCATGATGTGGAAAGAGCGTGGCATTTCATTCACCGATCTAATTACAAAACTAATAGAGTTTTCGCTGGAACGGGCAAAACGCTCTTCGAGGATTCAAAAAGATTTTCAATCAGCATTAAAGTTTTAATCGATGTCAAAAAAGTCTTTCTTTAAAGATAACACATTACGTTCCATGCTCACTCATCTTGGAGTAGTCATTGGAATTGTGATGCTGATAGGTATTTCTTATTTCTTTATCTATTTGCCCAATATTACTAATCATGGTGAAAGTGTTACTGTGCCTGATGTGATGGGGAAGAAAATTGAAGAGCTAGACTATTTTTTATCTCAACACAAACTGCGTTACGAATTGAATGACTCTGCCTATTCAGACGAATTTCCACCGCTGACTGTGGTCAGACAATTTCCTAAGCAGGGTTCATCTGTAAAGGAAGGTCGTAAAATTTATATCTCCATCAATCGGATTTCTCCTCCTACGGTTCCTATTCCTGACCTTGTCGATCGATCTCGAATAAACGCAGAAGTTGTACTAAAAAGTAATGAACTAAAACGGGGAAGAATTTTATACGAGCCTAGTCCCTTCCTCCACCTGGTTAAAGAACTGCGCTATCAAGGCAAAAAAATAGAAGTAGGAGTTCGTGTTCCAAAAGGTTCAGTTATCGATTTAGTTATTGGTGACGGAAACGGTTCTGCAGATTTTACCATCGGTAATCTTATCGGTGATGCGTACGAGCAGGCCTTGTACAAAATCAGTGGTTGGAATCTTCATCTTGGCGATGTGGAAATCGCAGAAGGAATTGATACTACAGACGTTGTTCAATTCGTTTACAAACAAATACCATTGGCTGGAGATTCGGTACGGGTAGGAGACCCAGTCACGCTTTGGCTTGGGCCTAAAGGGTATAAAGAACCGGAAGAGGAAGAGATTGATGAAAATGATTAATTGAAAAGTAGAATGGTGATCAGTAAACAGTAATCGGATTACCGAATAATTGATTACGGAATACAGATTACCGGTTACCCAAACATACCGACAACGTGCGAAGAACCCTTCTACTTATTTTTTTAATACTACTGGTGAGCAATTCTTTTGCACAACTGCAAATTTTTTCAATTCCACGGAAGGATAAAGACGCAAAATGTTGCATCTCATCTAAAACTAATGCCAGGTCAAAAGCTCTCACAGCAATTCCTCTTCCTTTATGGGATGATTTTTCATATGCTTCCGAAGCATTGTTTTACCCATATGACACCATTTGGGAACATGGAAAATCAGTTTGGGTCAATAACGGCAGAGGTATCAATTCTCCCTCAATAGGCGTAGCCACATTTGATGGAATTGATTCATCAGGGAAACCTTATAGTGTAAACGACATACTGGCCAAGGGAATTGGAGATAGCCTCGTATCTCGGGCACTTCGAATGGACTTGGTGGAAATAGCAAATCGTAATTCCGTGTATTTAAGTTTCTATTTTCAATTTCGTGGCAATGGCGAGCCACCAGATGCTGGCGATCAACTTATTATTTCAATTAAAAACGATAAGGGAAAATGGGACATTCTGAAGACCATAGAAAATGATGGTACATTTAGCGAGAGTGCGTTTTATTCTCTCATTCTACCCATAACCGGAGATCAATACTTTCATGATGCCTTTCAATTTCGTTTTGAAAGTTTTGGAAGATTGTCTGGCCCTTACGACACCTGGAACCTGGATTATGTCTACATCAATCAAGGCAGATCACCTGTCGACACTTCTTATCCAGACAGAACGATTACATCCACACTCACCTCACTTTTCAATACATACTATGCAATGCCCCTGAGGCATTTCTTACTTGATCCTACTAGTAGTATGATAAAGCCAACTGTGCCAGTCTTTAATCTGAAATCAAAAAACGATGTAGACCCCAATAGCCCGCCCGATGAACAGCCCTTCAACTATACCACCGCTGCACGGATAAATACAATAAAGGATAAGAAGGTCATCGAATCTGTTATTGTCAACTTAGACACAAAGCAAGAACCTGGATTTAACATCAGTCCGATTACCGTTTCGGTGCTTACTGTTAAAACCACACCTGCCCCAGCACTTTTTAGTGCCGATGCAGATTCAATACATGTGTTATTTAAATTAGGGCTTTCAACAAAAGACAATCAAACTCCTGAACAAGATGGCGACTATAATGCATTGAAATACCAACCGATTGATTTTCGTTACAATGATACTATTCAAGCCAACTATATTTTATCAGACTATTATGCATACGATGATGGAACAGCAGAATATGGAGCTTCACTGGTTCAGCCAGGATCCAGGCTAGCCTATTTGTTCGAATTGAGCACCAATAAGTTCGACACTATCGTCAGAGTTGATTTTTATTTTCCAAAATTCGGTGATGAGTCAAGTCAGGTAATGCAATTGCAAATTCTACGTGACTTGACTAATGCTCCCGGTTCTCTTCTGTATACAGAAAATATCACTATCCAACGCTCGCAGCAAAACAAAATGTGGAGACACACACTAACGCGACCCATTGGAATTGACAAGAGATTTTATATCGCCTTAAAACAGAACTCTACAGCCATTATACCGATCGGCTTGGATAAAAATACCGACTCTGGCAAAAAGATGTTTTTTAATTCTAATGGCACATGGACACAGAATGTAAATGTAAAGGGAAGCTTAATGATAAGGCCTGCTTTTGGAAAAGGAGATAGCGTTAACACTGCGATTAATGAACCAAAAGAAATTGTTCAGCGCGCCTACCCAAATCCAAATACAGGAGTATTCTTTGTTCCGGCATCATCCGAACGCATTCATATTTTTGATATGACAGGGCGGCTGGTCGATCATCAGGAATATATCGAAGGTGATCAAAAGCGGATCGAAATGCTATCTTCCATCAGAGGGATTTATATTCTGAAAATCTTCACACACGAAGAAATCTATACACAAAGGATTATGGTGCGACAGTAATTGGTAATTGGTAATCAGGTAATCGGTGATTGGTAATCGGTCACCTTACTGATTACCACTCAATGGCACTATCAATATCTCAATCGGGTTTGGCGTAAAGGATATCACAAATATTGCCAGCGCAATCCACCCTAAAATTTTCCGCTCATCGTTTAATGGCTCCTCAATATCCGATGGCGGATGGGCTATACCGATGAACCTGCCGATGACAAAGGCAAACAGTAACCAACCAGAATATCCTTGTACAGAAAAGAAAGTGGATAGCAAATACTGTACAGCAAAAATAATGACGGCATACATAAGAGTATCCTTCCACGGTAACTTTAATCCCGTAAGGCTTAGGTACATGAACCCAAGAAACAAAGGAATATGCCAAAGCAAATCCTCATTTGATTGAGCCGGGTTTATGTAGCCTAGCCCCGCATAAAAAAGAAAAATCAAAAAGACAATAGTAGCCACTTGCTTATGACCTTTGTAACCAAGCAACCCATATAGCACATGACCTCCATCCAATTGGCCAATGGGCAACAGATTTATACTTGTGAAAATCAGTGACAGAAATCCTGCAAACAAAAAGGGGTAGTGCATGATCTCATGCGCGTTTGGCACTCGCGCAGGATCAGCCACAAATTTTTCAAAGAAAGTGAATAACAAATTCTTTCCGAGTATAACATCAGCAGTGCCGGGCAAAAGGTTTCCTTCCTGATATACATGATTGGCATAATCAAGTCCGTATTGCTCATACTCCGGGTGAAATTGAAAGATGTACTCAGGCGGTGGCAACTGCGTGAACCCATAGATCAGAACGCCAATCGTGACAACAAATCCGGCTAACGGACCGGCAATGCCAATATCAAAATGTTGTTGCTTGGATTGCACATGACTTTTTATACGAATGATTGCTCCAAGGGTGCCAAACATAAAACCCAATGGTGGCAATGGAATATAGTAAGGCAAAGTTGTCTTTACTTTATTGTAGACGGCTGTGAAGTAATGCCCGAATTCATGGGCCGTGAGGATCAACAGAAAAGGAATTGAATACGACATTCCACTTACAAAATCCTGCCAGGAAAAGTCAGGCATAAATACCGACTTTCCATAAGTCCATTCAGCACCAGCAAGCGTGGTGGTAATAAACGTAACAATAAATAAAGAGAGATGAATTAATGGTTGCTTGAAGTCTTTAATCATGGAAGAGTGTGAAAATTAAGTCCGGATGTTGAACATGAAAGGTTTTAATACCACATTGCTCGGCTCCTGTTAGGTTAGCAAGATTATCGTCTAAAAAAATGGTGTGAGTTGGGTTCAACTTATTTTCAGCAAGAACAAAATTATAAATCTCCCGATCTGGCTTTCTCATTTTCATACGATGTGAGTAATACGCTTGTTCAAAATAGTGATCTAATGAAGCTTTGCCCGTCAGCCGGCTAACAATATCATTAAAACATTTCAGGTGAATTTCGTTCGTGTTACTCAGAAGAAAGATTCTGTACTTGGTTTTTAAACGCTCCAGTAATTGAATACGCTCAATTGGGATATCCAACAACATAGCATTCCAGCATTGGTCTATTTCAGCATCTGATGCACTTACCCCAAGCATATCCTTTACAAGCGCTCTAAAGCGACTATCTGGAATCAATCCTTTCTCGTAATCATGAAACTCCTTCGACTGCATCATTCGAAGGTTGACCTCTTCCTCGGTAATGCCTCCCAGTTTTGCAAACTGATTGACAGTAGTTTGAGTGGAGAGATTAATAATCACTCCGCCCAGGTCGAAGATGATGTTTTTGATTTCAGGGGTAATCACAATTCAAAGTTTTCGTGCGAGGGGCAAAGAAAACAGAAAATATTTAACCTTGGATACTCAAATGTGATTAAAATCCTTAAATAAGTGGAAATTACAATTGACATTATAGCGATTCTGCCTTCTTGCTTTTTAGTCATGCTTGCCACATAAGGTTTTTTTTATCTATGAATCAACTATCTTCCATAAATTTTTAAACTTAAACCACAATTAGGATGAAAGGATTTATAAGCTTTATGCTATTCCTAATAATCAATTTATCATGCGGTAAACCTGAATATGATTGTCCTGCCACTTCAAACAATCGTGTTGGCGCAATATGCAATGATGGTACTAAGTCAAATTCCACTGGGTCTGGAACATGTTCAAGTCATGGAGGGGTTAAAACATGGAGGTGTAGATAATTAGTAGTCATGGAAATAATCCTGCTTCCTGTTACATTAGTAATACTAGTAGCTATCGGATACTTTTCATACCTCCAAATGAATCGTTCAGATTCTGAGAAGAAATTAAGATTAGAGTCAGAAATAGCAGAATTTAGTAAGGCCTTTGTCTCAATTGGTGAAGAGTACTTGAGTACTGGATTGCCAGAAATTGACTCAGACATAAAACTAAAACCAACCGAGAAACTTTATGTCGTCCTTAATGATATTCAATGGTATGAGTACCGAAAGGTAAGTACAGGAAATTTTACCGCACATGGTTTTACAGGAAGGGTTAAAATTGCAAAGGGATTAAGTTACAGATTTGGAACCGGGCAAATCGTTAGAGAGACCTTAGATTTACTTAAACCCTTGGATAGGGGTGATCTTTATGTAACAAATTTAGGAATGTTCTTTAGAGGCGCCTATGGAAACAAAAATATTCCCTTCAACAAAATCATAATGATTAATCCTGCTACGAACCACATTAAAATTGAAAGGGATTCAGGTAAAGACGTTTATATTAAGTATGACTTCAGTTATAGGCCAAAGCAATTATCTGCAATCGTGGTTGCTTGGGATAAAATAGAGGCAAAGAAGATGTTAAAGTAACTGTCAAATCTGAAATAAAATACTCCATTCAAAGACTTTGTCCGGATGATCTTAGTCTACTAGTCACTAGCTAGGCCATTCTATCAAACAACGAGTGTAGGTATGAGTTCTTAAAAGCAGGTAAAAGACGTCCTTTGCTAAATGGAACAGACATGAAACAAAAAACTCAATAACTTATGGAAACCCTTATTGGATCAATCGGCCTTATCAGTTTTATAGTAGGTTTTATAGCTCTTATCGTTTTCTTTATGATGAGCGCAAATATTGGACGTCTTAAAAAGTTAGCGGAAACACAGGTAAAGCAGAACGATTACATTATTGAGATTCTGAAAATTAATACACCTTCTGATAAACTAAAAGAGGTTGATGATGCTGAAAAACAGCGTAAATCTAAAATGTGGGACGGGAAGGATACTACCGAAGTAAAAAGTCCAGAAGAAATATTAAGACGGAAAAAGTGGTTAGAAGGGAAATGAAAAAGAGTAGCCCTTGCCGAGAATGACATTCGCACTCAAAGGGATACTACAAAATCTTTTGAAAGAAAGTGAGGTAAGTAAACACGGGGTTAATCAAAAATAAGGCTGAATCGAAAGCCTCGACCCCTCATGCAAAGTTTATCCGACTAAGTCGTAACCAAAGATCAGTCCTTATCTGAAAAATAACAAGGCAGATTACAAC
>JAYVBN010000055.1:0-5756 GCA_043750455.1 Bacteroidia bacterium
AGCTTATCTTACTTCCGATGAAATCGTGACGGCAACAAAAATCTGTTGTGATGCTGGAGTAGACTTCGTGAAAACATCAACGGGCTTTGCACCCGCAGGCGCGACTGTTGAACACATCCGCTTGATAAAATCTTCTGTTGTTCCAGGTGTTGGCATAAAAGCATCTGGCGGAATTAAAACTAAAGCGCAAGCGATTGAAATGATTGAAGCTGGTGCTTCACGTATTGGCACTTCATCCGGTGTGAAAATGATGAATGAATAAAATTTGATCTTACATTCATATCGTGTGGTAATCATGTGAAAGATTACTAATTTCAACCTCTAATTTTTTTAACCCAATCATTCATGAGTGATTTCTTATCCAACATATTTCCAACTGAATCAAGTATTCCACAACAATTTAGTGTTGGCCCATATCTTGAGCAACGCGAATATCTGATCAATGGAAAACTTCGCACATGGACAGGTACATTGAATCCGGTAAGCAGTCCCGTGTTTACAAAGGATGGAAGTAGCTATACGCAAAAAGTAATTGGAAGCACACCATTGCTCACCAAGCACGAAGCACTTGATGCGTTGAATGCAGCTGTTGCTGCTTACAACCTTGGTCAGGGTGAGTGGCCCACCATGAGTGTGATGGATCGCATTAGTCATGTAGAGGTTTTTTTGGGTAAGATGAAAGAGAAGCGCACAGAGGTTGTGAAATTACTGATGTGGGAGATTGGCAAGCCTTTAAAAGATTCGGAGAAAGAATTTGACCGTACGTGCGATTATATTGTTGATACAATTCGTGCCTTAAAAGAATTGGATCGTAGCGCAGCAAAATTATCCGAAGACCAGGGCTTCATGGCACAGATCAGACGAGTGCCTTTGGGGGTGGCCTTGTGCATGGGGCCTTTTAATTATCCCCTCAACGAAACTTTTACAACATTAATACCTGCCCTTATCATGGGCAACACCGTAATTTTCAAACCGGCCAAATATGGAGTGCTGTTGATTCGCCCCTTGCTCGAAGCATTTCGCGATAGTTTTCCGGCTGGTGTTATCAATATTATTTATGGCCGAGGTCGCGATACGGTTGGTGCGCTGATGGAAACAGGTAAGATTGATGTGTTTGCTTTTATCGGAACAAACAAAGGCGCCAATGATTTGAAAAAGCTTCATCCTAAGCCACACAGACTAAAAGCTATTTTAGGATTGGATGCCAAGAACCCAGGCATAGTTTTATCTGATGCCGACCTTGATAATGCCGTAAGTGAATGTGTGCTGGGTTCATTATCATTTAATGGGCAGCGTTGCACAGCCTTAAAGATTTTATTTGTTCACAGACGTCTGGTGGATGAGTTTCTTGAGAAATTTACATTGGAGATTGCTAAGCTTAAATTAGGAATGCCTTGGGACACTGGAGTAAATATTACACCATTGCCAGAGCCTGGCAAGACAGATTTTCTAAATGATTTGGTGGAGGATGCAAAACAAAAAGGAGCAAAAGTGATCAATGAAAATGGCGGTGCTCATATGCATTCATTCTTTTATCCTGCGTTATTATATCCTGTAAATTCTTCAATGAATGTTTATCACGAAGAGCAATTTGGCCCTGTTGTCCCGGTAGTCCCATTTGATGATCCAGAGGAAGCCATTCAATATGTAGTGAACTCCAATTTTGGTCAGCAAGTGAGTATTTTTGGAAACGATTCGAAACAGATTTCGCGCATGATTGATGCGTTCTCTAATCAGGTAGGACGAATTAATTTGAATGCGCAAAGCCAGCGCGGCCCCGATTCTTTTCCATTTAATGGAAGAAAAGATTCGGCAGAAGGAACACTGTCAGTGGCAGATGCACTTCGTGTATTTTCGATTCGCACATTGGTGGCGGCTAAGGCAACAGACGCAAACAAAAAAATTATTGGTACCATTATCACCAATCGTGAATCGGTGTTCTTGAGTACAGATTATATTATGTAGGAAATGGTTTCGGGTTTCGCGTCTTGAGATTTCGAGACGGAAAACTTAAGATTGAAACTTTTAAAATGACCCAACACATTACTATTATCGTTTCGGGAAAAGTGCAGGGTGTGTTCTATCGCGCGGCAACAAAAGAGAAAGCCGATGAGCTGGGTGTGAAAGGATTTGTGCGGAATGAACTCAATGGCAACGTGTATGTGGAGGCAGAAGCCTCACAAGAAGTGCTGAACGAATTTGTGAAATGGTGTGCGAGTGGGCCGCAGCGTGCTCAGGTGCAACATATTGAGGTGGCCCCAGAGGAATTAAAAAATTTTATGGATTTTAGTATTGCGAGGTAACGGATTAGCAAATTAGCTCCACAACTTTTCTGGATAGTCCCCTTTTTTTACTAGTGCACTGATCTTGGCAGAGACTTCATCTTTATCTTCTTTGTAGGTTACGCCAAACCAAATATTTCCGCCAGATATAACCTTTACCTTTCCTTGGTTACGTTTGATCATTTCGTTTACAATAATGGGAATGTAAAATTCAGATTTTAGATTCTGATGATTAGTTTTCAAGAACTCGTCAAAAAATGTTTGGCCCAGGTCAAAAACATTGGGATGAAAGCCCCAGAAGTTCATAGAGGTTGGAGTTTCTGGTGAGAGCAAGAGGTCTCCCTCCTTTTCTTTTGCGATGATCTTGCCATTTTCTTTTACGATGGTGGTACGCTCCACTACAGTTTTTAAAAACCCATTTTCATCACGTTCGCCACAGCCCCGCGATACACTTCCATGTTCTGATAAAACATTCTTTAAAGTAAAGCCCACCATACAATGTGCGCCATTGGTTTCAGTAGCAAAGAAATTAGCAAGCGATTGAAAAGCGTCTCGCCCATAAAAGTCATCAGCATTGATTACCGCAAAAGGTTCGTTAATCACATTTTTGGCACACAAAGTAGCATGACCTGTTCCCCACGGTTTTGTGCGCTCTGGATTATAGAGCTCCCTTGGTATAAGTTTATCCAAAGACTGCACAACAAATTCCACTTCCACCTTTCCCTGCAGTTTGGGCAAAAATTTTTCCTTCACTATTTCCAAAATTTCTTCACGCACAATGAAAACGACTTTGGTAAACCCGGTGCGAACAGCATCAAATAAAGAATAGTCCATAATGGTTTCGCCACTGGGGCCAAAACCGTCAATCTGTTTTATACCACCATATCGGCTGCCGATACCTGCTGCTAATACCAAAAGTGTGAGTTTTTTCTGACCGGTCATTGAACTTCAGTTTATTTCGCCTATAATCGAATTATAAAGCCCCAAAATTAAGATTTATGTTGGGTTACTGTGTAATTCACATGTTAACTTCTTTTAAATTTATAGATTGTATTTAGCCCTAAATTTTCTTAGACCATGAGTAATCAAAAGAATTATGTTATCCCCATGATCATCATCGGGGCGCTATTTTTTGTCTTCGGGTTTCTGACCTGGGTGAATGGTACGCTCATTCCTTATCTTAAAATTGCTTGCCAGTTGGAGACTGACTTTCAGTCATATCTTGTCGCAACCGCTTTTTTTATTGCCTACACAGTAATGGCAGTTCCGTCATCATTTGTCTTACGCAAAACTGGATACAAAAAAGGAATGGCTTTAGGTCTTCTGATCATGGCAGTTGGTGCTATCCTCTTTGTTCCAGCAGCAAATGCGCGTGATTACAATATGTTTCTTATCGGATTATTTATTATCGGCACGGGCATGGCTTTGTTGCAGACAGCCTCCAACCCATATGTATCCATCATTGGTCCAATCGAAAGTGCCGCCATGCGAATTAGTATCATGGGTATTAGTAATAAAGTAGCAGGTATACTTGCAGGTTTAATTTTTGGTTACATCGCATTAAATGATGCAGGAGTATTGGAGGCCAGTCTTTTGACAATGGACGCAGCAACCAAAGAGGCCACTTTAAATGAATTGGCAAGTCGTGTAATTGTACCCTACATGATTATTGCAGGCGCGTTGGTAGCCCTTGCCATTGCCATACTTTTTTCCGGTCTGCCCGATATTCGTGAGGACGAAGAAGACGTAACTATTAAATCAACAGTTGCGCGAAAGACAAGTGTATTTCAATATCCGCATCTAGTACTTGGCATGGTAGCCATATTTTTATATGTTGGAGTTGAAGTCATTGCTGGCGATACTATCATTAGTTATGGTAAATCGCTTGGCATCGAACTTTCAACTGCTCGTTTTTTCACACAAGTTACCCTGGGCTTTATGTTGGTCGGTTATATTATTGGAATCATCACCATTCCTAAATACATGGCCCAAGCTACAGCACTTCGAATTTGTTCTATTTTAGGTGTGGTGTTCACTATTGCAGCTGTGCTTACAACAGGATATACTTCTGTTGCCTTCATTGCTATGCTTGGATTGGCTAATTCTTTAATGTGGCCAGCCATTTTTCCGTTAGCTATAGATGGGCTTGGAAAATTTACTAAGATTGGATCAGCTCTTTTAATAATGTCCATAGCGGGTGGTGCTATCATGCCATTGTTATATGGAAAACTTTCAGAATCATGGGGTTCTCAAAATGCTTACTTGCTAATGGTGCCTTGTTTTCTTTTTACACTTTATTACGCCATCAAAGGTCATCGCGCGGGCAGGGACATGGCACAAACGGTGTGAAGTCTTTAAGATGAAGAGAATAATAATCATACTACTCATGACAGGCTTCTTAGCAGCCTCGCTTCCTTGTTATAGCCAGTATTATCAAGCACAAGACCTCACAGCTGAAAACCTATTCACCAAAAATATAGAAGGCCCCAACGTAGACAAGAAAGGGAACCTCTATGTCGTTAACTTCCAGAAGGACGGTACCATTGGAATAGTCAATAAAAAGGGTAAGGTAAAATTGTTTGTTACGTTGCCTCAAGGAAGCACAGCAAATGCTATCATGTTTGATGCAGATGAGAATTTATTATTGGCTGATTTTACGGGTCATAATATTTTGAAAGTTGATAAGAAGACAAAAGCAGTTTCAGTGTATTGCCATAGTGATAAGTTTAACCAGCCGAATGACTTATGTATCAATAAAAGGGGGCAACTCTTTGCATCTGATCCTAATTGGAAGGAGGGCACAGGCAAATTGTGGCGCATTGATACAAATGGTGTCGAGGTTCTTTTGGCGGGAAATATGGGAACTACAAATGGTATTGAGCTAAGTCCGGATGAAAAAATTCTATATGTAAATGAAAGCGTGCAGCGAAAAATCTGGGCTTTTGATGTGGATGAAAATGGCGACATCAGTAACAAACGTCTCTTAATTGAATTTGCAGACTTTGGTTTTGATGGCATGAAATGTGATTTGGAAGGCAATCTATATGTGACACGCTATGGCAAGGGCACAATTTCAATAATAACGCCTGATGGGGAGATCGTGCGCGAAGTTGAATTAAAAGGAAAGAGCGCGAGCAATATTACGTTTGGTGGGAAAGACGGTCAAACTTGTTACGTCACATTGCAAGACCGCAAATGTGTGGAGACGTTTCGATCTGAGATTCCAGGAAAGAGGTGGAGATAAAACCTCACCCCCGGCCCCTCTCCAAATGGAGAGGGGAGGTATTACTTTAACCCAGATTATGCAATAGCCCAATAGGCATTTCATAAATGGTTGATACTGTTAGATTTGTAAGGAACTAACTCAAACCCAAGAGGTGAAAGAAATACACGTAACATTTACCGACAAGAATGTAAGTGCCTGGGGAGGCATGAAGCTGATGAAGGATATGATAGACAGCATTGGGATAAAGG
>JAYVBN010000056.1:0-2389 GCA_043750455.1 Bacteroidia bacterium
GTGATCATTGAAAATTTTCAACTCATCACTGCCATAGTAATGACCGTGATTGGATTATTCACCATATGGTCAGCCCGAAAGCCTTCCAATTTTTCAGTAAAGTTTAATGAAAGCGGTTTCAGACGCGGCCTTGTGTTAAGCGTATTGAATCCAATGGCCATTCCGTTTTGGATAGGTATTACCGCCTATTTAAAAGCACAAGGATGGATTAATCTTTCTGCCACAGTACTATTACACAGCTACGTATTTGGTACGTCAGTTGGTGTTTTGCTTCTTTTAATACTTTTTACTTTTTTGGCTAAACGGTTGTCACATTATGTGAGCGATAACAAAGTGGTGAAGCTTGTGCCTGGCATTACGTTGCTGGTGTTGGGGCTGTATGCTTTTGGTAAGTATCTCCTGTAAATCCATAAAAAGGTAATCAGTAATCGGTTATCAGTTGCCGGCCGATTACAACAGTACCGATTACCTTTTATATCTCCAGCAATCCACTAAATGATCATTCACCAATCCACACGCCTGCATATGCGCATAAATAACCGTGGAGCCCACAAACTTAAACCCACGCTTAATTAAATCTTTGCTTAGTGCATCCGACTCTTTTGTGGTGGGTTGGATTTGGCTTAGTGTTTTCCATTTGTTAACAATTGGTTTGTGACCCACAAAACCCCAGATGTATGTGTCAAAACTTCCAAACTCTTTTTGCACTTCCAGAAAGCGTTTGGCATTGTTCACAGCAGCATACACCTTTAATCGATTGCGAACGATGGCAGGGTTCAACAAAATTTTCTCCAACTTCTTTTCTGTAAAGCGAGCTACTTTCACCGGATCAAAGTCGGCAAAGAGTTTCCGGTATCCATCACGTTTTTTTAAGATCATAGACCAACTCAATCCGGCCTGTGCGCCTTCCAAAATCAGAAACTCAAAATGAACACGATCATCGTGTACAGGCACACCCCACTCCGTATCATGGTATTGAATGTATTGCTCGAACGCTAAGCACCACGGACACCTGAATATTTCTTTGCTCTTGCTCATTTTGATCGTTTCTATGTTAAATGCAATCCTACTTTAAAATTACTAGAATGAAAGAAAAAACTGTACCTTCATTCGAAGAAAGATGAAATACTCCTTTTCCATTTTTTTTGTGGTAATGATCGCGACAAACGTATTGGCACAAAATCGTTCGCTCAATAGTTCATATTCGACTGTTATCCCCCAGGATACCGAATCATTTTTAAATAAATCATTATGGGGATCATTTTTCTCTGGCGACAAGCAACAACTGTATAGGCCAAAGAGTATTCTGCCCATCACTAATTTTGCTACTTTCAAAAGCGGGATTTACTGGATGGGGTCCATGACCACACAATCCTATAACCAAGGTAAACTTGGTACCTACTACATGTGGGATGTGCAAGGCAACCTGCAAGAGTCGCGAATGTTTCTTGACGTTGCCGGAAAAAATAAACGGGGATTAAAATTGGTTTTCCGCAGACGATGACCTTCGTTGGTTTTAAATCTCAATATTCACTAATTAAATGATGGTATGAAAAAAATAAGTACACTGCTAACATGTCTTGTCGTTGTGGCGGCCTCTGCCCAAACAATTGATTTCGATAAAAAGCTAAAAGATCTTGGGATAGAACTTTCCGCTCCCTCTAAGCCGGTTGCCAACTACGTAAAGGCGGTGCGCTCTGGCAATTTGCTTTACCTCTCTGGTCATGGCCCAACTAAGGCAGACGGAACCAACATTACAGGAAAGGTGGGAAAAGATTTAACAACAGAGCAGGGTTATGATGCTGCGAAACAAGTTGGTGTTGCTATACTCTCAACATTGAAAGCAGAACTTGGCGATCTGAACAAAGTAAAACGGGTTGTAAAAGTTCTGGGGATGGTTAACTGCACGGAAAATTTTGTGGATCAACCCAAAGTAATGAATGGCTTTTCCGATTTGATGGTCGCTGTCTTTGGCGAAAAAGGCAAACATGCACGATCTGCAGTGGGTATGTATGCTTTACCTTCTAATATATCAGTTGAGGTAGAGATTATTGTGGAACTTGAAAACTAGTGATTGGTAATCTGTAATCGGACTTACCGATAACTGATTACCAGCCACCGATTACCTCCTTACTTCATCCATTCAAACACCTGATAGTGCTCGCCATTCATTCCTAATTTTTCGTATACCTGCTGCGCAGGCTTGTTTGTTTTGTCTACGTAAAGCCGTATGCCTCGCAGATCCGGAGATTTTTTAACCATTCCCTGAATGTATTCGTACAGTTGCTTGTAAATTCCTTTGCCGCGATGGCCTTCCGCTATGTAAACAGATTGAATCCAAAGTACAGTGCCGTTGCGCCAGTCGCTCCACTCGTATGTGGTCATTAAA
>JAYVBN010000057.1:0-11855 GCA_043750455.1 Bacteroidia bacterium
TGATGAAAAAAGGAATTATCGTTAAGCAAACTAAGACGGTAGAGTCACTTGGAGCGGCTACTGTAATCTGCACGGATAAAACAGGAACCATTACAGAAAATCGTATGGCATTGGCTCATCTCGTTGTATCGGGTAGCTCTGAATTTCTTGTACCTGTTGATTGGAAAAATAATCTACAAGCGCAAGAGGTTATCAAGATCGCCATGTTTGGAAGTGAGACTACTCCATTTGATCCCATGGAGCAGGCGTTGCATGAAGCATATGCTGCATTGGCAGTTAAGGATATACGTACAGAATTTAAGATGGTTCATGAATATCCATTGGATGGCAAACCACCCATGATGACGCACGTATTTGAAGGTAGGGAAGGTGCTAGAATTATTGCAGCCAAGGGAGCTCCTGAAGCAATCCTGGCAGTATCCAATCAGGATGAAGCTTCACGAAAGCAAATTCTTACATCGGTTGAAACATTAGCAAGTAAGGGGTTTAGAATATTAGGTGTTGCGAAAAGTGATTTTAAGGGAAATAGTTTTCCGCAAAAGCAGCAACAGCTTCCATTCGTATTTGTTGGATTGGTTGCATTTTACGATCCACCAAAGGCTAACATAAAAGAAGTTTTTCAAAATTTCTATGACGCGGGTATCTCTGTAAAAATCATCACAGGAGATAATGCCTTAACCACATCTGCGATTGCCAGCCAGGCAGGTTTTAGAGGTGCTGATAAAATATTGGATGGAGTTGATTTCTTGAAGTTGACTGATGCAGAGTTAGAAGCAAAAGTGATGGAGACTAACGTCTTCACCAGAATGTTTCCAGAAGCAAAGTTGAGGATAATAAACGCTTTGAAGAATCGCCTGCAAGTTGTTGCCATGACGGGGGATGGCGTCAACGATGGCCCCGCGCTAAAGGCAGCACACATTGGAATCGCCATGGGAAGGCGTGGCTCGGAGTTGGCCAGGAGTGCAGCATCACTCATTCTCACGGATGATGATTTGGGAAAAATGGTAGATGCAATTGCCAGTGGGCGACATATTTATACCAATCTTAAAAAGGCAATTCAATATATTATCTCTATTCACATACCCATCATTCTTACCGTGGCAGTACCTTTACTGTTGGGTTGGATATACCCTAATATATTTACACCCGTGCATGTCATTTTCCTGGAACTGATCATGGGACCAACCTGCTCCATCATTTACGAAAGTGAACCGCTGGAGGCAAATGCCATGCGACAACCACCTCGTAAGATGACGCAGACTTTTTTTTTAGGTAAAGAATTAGGAGTGAGTATTGTTCAGGGGGTAGTAATTGCAGCGGGGACATTGACTTGTTATCAGATGGCATTGTTTTCAGGTTGCTCGGAAGATCAGGTTCGGACACTTGTATTTATTACGCTTATTGCGGCAAATATTTTTTTAACCTTGGCGAATCGGTCATTTTATTATTCCATCATCCGCACACTACAGTATAAAAATTGGATGCTGGTGGGTATCATTTTATTTACCGTATTGATGCTGGTGCTACTGCTAACGATAGCACCTTTGCGAAACTTTTTTTCCTTTGCCGAGGTTGAGTCTCTACTCGTGATAAAGGCAACCGCTCTCGGTTTTATCTCCGTTATTTGGTTTGAAGGATATAAATTTTACTTGAGAAGTAAGGATTGATTTTTAAAAAGCTCCCCTTTAGTAGACAATTGAACTCTTTCTGTAGTGAAGAATTTTTTGAGCTTTCATTTTAAGTTGTTCAAGCGGAATAAGGGGAAGGTTAGTTTCTTTGGCAAGCTCATCCCACTTGCGCATTAGAATGCTGGTTTCAAATAATGAATCGTGTTCAAAGGCATGGGCTTCTGACTCGGTCATTAACCCGCCCTGAAACTCTAATGTTCGCTTACTGGCTTCACTTAGTTGTTGATAGTAATCGGGATATCGAAAAGTCAAGTAGCGTTTGGCTTGAACATGGTTCTCCACAAGCATTGCGATTTTTTCTGGAAAACCTTTTTCACGAAGAAAGTCTGCTCCAATTTTCTCATGGCTTTTTACTCCAAAACTACCCATGTCGTTTTCTTTGTTGCTCATCACGCAGATATGACCTATATCGTGGAAAAAAGACGCCAGTACGACTTCATCGTCAAAACCTTCATCAATTGCAAACTGGGCAGATTGCGACATGTGTTCAAGTTGCGAAACAGGTTCGCCTATATAATCTGCACCACCATATTTTTCATACAGGCCAAAAACTTCATCCACAATTAAATCAGTCTGGGTTGCCATAGTTTTATTTTCTCAAAGTTATGGACGGTAATCCCTGAAAAGAGTAGGGTCAATTTTAATAAACCGTTAAGTTTTTATAAGAAAGACTTAAAGTAGGGTTCATTTCAAAAACCTCGTATTCCTTAAAGTCTGGTTTACCTTGCCAAGAAAAAGCATGAAAATTGAATTGGTGGTATTTGACCTTGCCGGCACAACTGTTAATGATAACAAGGATGTGCATAGGGTCTTAAAAAAAGCGTTGGCCAATTTCGATGTGAACATCTCTATTGAAGATGCCAATGAAGTTATGGGTATCCCAAAACCCATTGCAATAGAAAAGCTAATCAGGAAGAGATACCACGGTAATGTGGATATTATTTCGGACTGGATCAAAGAGATTCATGAGCTGTTTGTTGAAGAGATGATCAGTTTTTATAAAACTGATTTGTCGGTGACAGAAAAAGAAGGCGTTTCGGAAACCTTTAAGAAACTTCAGTCGCACGATATAAAGGTAGTAGTGGATACAGGTTTTGATCGACCGATAACAGATGCCGTGCTAAAAAGGATGGGATGGGTAAAGAACCACCTAATAGACGCAAGTGTAACCAGCGATGAAGTACTTCGCGGCAGACCTTATCCGGATATGATCTACAAGGCGATGGAGTTAACGGGCATCCGAGATATTTCAAAAGTGGCAAAAGTAGGAGATACCGTTTCTGATTTACAGGAGGGAAATTCTGCGGGCTGCTCTGTTTTGGTGGGCGTAACAACGGGAGCTTTTGCGAAAGAAGAATTAGAAAAAGTGGAGCACACTCATTTGATTGAGCGGATACCAGAGATGATTGGCATACTGGTACTAAAATAATCCTTTGTTTAGTATTATCTAATTGTTAACTTCATGTTAATAAAAATTAACATGAGGTGAGAATACTGCTTTTACTGACTGCGATTGGATTTTGTTTTAGTGTTTATGCTTCCGGTTCTTTAAAATGGAATGCAGGGATTCTCGTCACCATTGATGGTCAGGTTCAGCAAGGAGAGTTAGCTTTTCAAGTTTCTGAAATTGTATTGTTTAGGACTGCAGGTGAAGTTACTGTTTACCCGGCCAACAAAGTTCATTCGTTCCGCTATTACGATCAGGAAGAAAATATCAATCGAAAGTATGTTTCACACCTATCCGCTTATGGAAGGAATGCAAGTTTTTATGAGGTGATTGTTGTTGGCGAGGTTAGCGTTATGCGCTTACTTAAATCTCAACGGATTACAGATCGCAAGAAATCCGATCTTGATGATTATGATTATTTTGTACTCCTTGAAGAGAATCTTATCAGTCTCAAGCAATTCAGTAATAAAGTCTACCCGAATTTGGTTTACAGGTCGGAGCAGATACCGTTCTTAGTTAAGGAACAGCACCTCAACCCAAATCAGAAAGCAGACGCCATTCGAATTGTTCAATTGTACAATAAAGTCTCTTATGCAGAAACCGTAGTGGCGGGGATTTGATTTTTACTCCACGATTTATGCTTTCTGTTAAAGTAAAACATAGACGCTATTACCAGCGCACTACCAGCAATGGAAATAATATAACCCGAAGTGATAAAGAAGCTTAACCAGCTGAGCTTGGCAAAACCAAACTCCTTAAAGAACAGTACACCAATGCTTCCCAGGTAGCCAAACGAGTCGGCCAGATACATCACAAAACCTACGGTGCCAATATATTGAAATGCGGCAATCAATCGTTCAAAGAAAATGCTATTGAACGGAACATAGCCAAGATAAAGGCCTAGCCCAATTAATACCATCCATTGTGTTGGCGTAATAATATGCTGTTCGAATAAGAATGTGCTTATGCCAATCAATACCATTCCAAAGATAACAACAGTGTGATTGATCATCAGGGCTAGTTTATTATTTCTGATAAACATTAAGCTGCCCATGGAAACCAACACAAGAATGGCAATCGGTATTTCTGTTTGGATAAAAATTTCTGGTGAATTAACCGTACCTAACGCTTCCCAAACTTCGGCCGAGAAGTTATCACGGAAATCGCGAAAAGCAGTTAGCAACATGTAAGCTAGAATTAGTAAGATAAGCCCAGGTGCAAACGTGACCATGAATTTCTTTCGATCGGCTCCACTCATCGATTGGCGCTTTGTACGTAAGGATTCGTCAAGTGCAGTTGGTGGGGGAAGTTTATCGAGCAACCAGAGAAACAATAGAAGCGGAAGAAAGAATATGGCAGCCGTTACGAAAGGCATCCACTTTTCTGCAGTGCCCCAATCGCGCATGATGTAGGCGCCAATGGTTTTTGCGAAACCGGCCGAGAAAATAAAACTAACAGAAAGGCCTGCCCCAAGTGCCTCCGTAAATCTTCGCCCTTCCAAATAGCCAAACACCATTCCCCAAACCATGCCCAATGGAAGACCATTGAAGAAAAGGAAGACTATATTATATGGAGCAGGAACCAGGCCGAAGAAAAACCAGGAGAGGCCGGCAATAGAAACCATGATCAGGATTCCTTTGCTGCGAGAATTTGCCTTTAATTCTGATATAATTTTGATTCCAATGAACTTTGATAGCGCATAGCCCAGTACTTGAAAAGTCACCAGCCACACTTTGTAACTGATTCCAAAATAAATGAGCCCTTCGAAAGTGGCAACAGAGAAAGCTTTGCGAAAAGCATACACGCACGTATACAAACAAAATGCGGAACCTGCCGCGTAAATTGAAAACCAAATACCGTTTGTGTTTTCCAGCCATCTCCTGATGGAAGGGGAAAAAAATGTGGAGTAAAGTAAAAGGGCGCGCACCTAACTTTGTTTTGCGCGAAGTACGGAGCATACTTCTTTAAGCTAATGAAGCAGGAGTGATGTTTCAGTTAAGGTTAACTAATCTTAATTTAACAGTTCGTTGATCTTGAAATCTTCTTTTTGTGAATCGGAATTTTTTATTTGCATCCTCACCTTGTCCTTTGGGCTTCCCTTTCCGGAGGAGAGGATCAAAATGTTGAGATTATTTTTAGTTTTAAACGTATGCATCAGGATCAATCAGTAGATATAGCAATTGTTGGTGGAGGCATAGCAGGACTTGCTCATGCGTACATGGCTTTGAGAAAAGGATATAGTGTAGTGCTATTTGAGCGTGAGCAATTTTCTGTTGGAGCTTCTGTACGCAACTTCGGCATGGTATGGCCAATTGGTCAGGAACCTGGAGTTGGATTGGTTTATGCTATGCGAAGTCGGGAGCATTGGATCGAACTATCAAAGCAGGCAGGTTTCTGGCTCAACCCAAACGGTTCACTTCATGTGGCCTATCATGAAGACGAGGAAACTGTTCTGAATGAATTTTTAGATTTATATAAAGACTCGGGTTTTGATTGTGAATGGCTGACTTCCGAGCAGGTGTTGCAAAAATCTTCAGCGATCGGCAAGCACAGCTTGCGAGGAGGGCTTTATAGTAAAACAGAATGCAATGTCAATCCCAGAGAAGCCATCCGAAGAATTCCTTTATTCCTTCAGGAAAAATATGGTTTGATCCTGCGCTTCGGAAAGTTAGTTCATGAAATCACTCATCCTGTTATTCGCACACAAGATGAAACGTGGCGTGCTTCTAAAATCATTGTATGCAGTGGTTCAGATTTTGAAACACTTTATCCCAATCTCTATGCGCAGCAAAACCTCAGGAAGTGCAAACTTCAGATGATGAAAGCCATGCCTCGCCAACCTTTTACCCTCGGACCTTCTTTATGCGCTGGACTAACGCTTCGGCACTATGCTGCTTTTTCAAAATGCAAGTCATTACCTGCGCTTGATAAGCGATATGATGAGTTGGAGATGGGCTACAAAGAACATGGTGTTCATGTACTGCTTGCTCAACATGATGATGGTGGATTAATTATTGGAGACTCACATCATTACTTTAATACAGTTGAGCCATTCGATAGTGAAGCCGTCAACCAGCTAATATTAAAATACCTTGCAACTTTTCTACAAGTTGAGTTTGATATTGTAGAACGCTGGCATGGCATATATCCCAAACTAAACGGAAGTATTAAACTAGAACTTGAACCCGAACCGGGTGTCACTATTATTAATGGACTTGGTGGGGCGGGCATGACCTTATCTTTTGGGATTGCTGAGGAGATTATTGAAAGACTCTGATTTTCTTACATACTGCCTACTTGTTTACGCACTGCTACCTCTATGTTAAGCTAGTGTTTGCAACCCCTTCAAAAAAGTAGATTCCATAAAGGTCGGTTAAGCCTTCGTTAATTTCAGGTCATTCAAATCTCATTTTTCTTAATTGATCAATAATGTTGAGCTAGGAATTTCGTCAAACTAGTTTGCAAGTTTTGTGGCGTGATAAGAAAAGGTACGGCTACCAGATTTTATCAAGTCATAAACACAAACCATAAACCCATTTTATGCAAAATTCTTTACCAAATCAGAAGGGCAAAAAGAATAGCAGCTATTTGAGGATAGTTGTTTTATTTTTTGCCAGTCTCATGTCAGTCTCGGCTGCATGGGCTCAGCTATCGGTCTCCGGAAAAGTTACATCCGGGGAAGACAAAGAACCATTACCAGGTGTTAACATCCTTGTAAAGGGAACTACCAACGGCACGATCACCGATGTTAACGGTGATTACAAGCTTATGGTCAATTCTGCAAGCGATATTCTTGTGTTTTCATTTGTAGGATTTCTTTCTCAAGAAACTCCTGTAAGTGGACGATCTGCAGTTGATATTGTGTTGGCTACAGATGCCAAGCAATTATCTGAAATTGTTGTCACCGCGCTGGGCGTTGAAAAAGACAAATCAAAAATTGGTTATGCAACTCAAGAAGTAAAGGGTAACCAGTTACTAAAAGCGCGTGAGCCAAATCCGATCAATTCACTGGTTGGAAAAGTAGCCGGCCTTACTGTTGGTTCATCAGCTGAACTTATTGGCGCGCCAACTATTTCCCTTCGTGGAAGGAGTGGTATTTTGTATGTTGTGGATGGTGTTCCAATCGTCTCAGATACCTGGAATATCAGCCCAGATGATGTGGACACGTATACTGTTTTAAAAGGTCCAGCTGCGGCCGCTATCTACGGATCACGTGGTGCAAATGGGGCAATTATCATTACAACAAAAAGAGGCTCTGATGATCCTCGTGGGTTCAATGTAGAAGTTAACACTTCTAATATGTGGGATAACACGTTTCTTACTATTCCTACCGTGCAAGATGAGTATGGACCTGGTGATCACGGAAGATATGCTTTTGGTGATGGAAAAGGTAGCGGACTTTATGATTCTGACTATGATATCTGGGGCCCTCGTTTCGATGGTCAATTAATTCCTCAATATGACGGAGTGGTTGATCCGAGCAAAACGTACACTACTACATTTCCTAGTGGAACCACGTATACTGGAAATATAGTTCCTACACCATGGACAGCGAGAGGCGCGGATAACTTAGAAAGATTTTTGCTTCCAGGTTTTTTAAGTACCAATAATGTTGCCATTTCTGCTAGCGGTGATAAATATGATCTCCGGTTTTCCTATTCTCATAATTATCAACAAGGCCAGGTACCTAATACAGATTTGAACAGCGATAACTTTAATGTGACAACTGGATTTGATTTCTCAGAAAAACTCCGCTTTGAATCCAACATTAATTACAACCGCCAATACAGCGAAAATTATCCAGATGTTCAGTACGGTCCCAACAGTATGATTTACAACATCATTATATGGGGTGGTGCTGATTGGGATATCGATGACATGAAAAGTTACTGGCAAAAAGGTAAAGAAGGTGTTCAGCAGATTTATGCTGACTATACCCGATACAATAACCCATACTTCCTAACCGAGGAATGGTTACGCGGTCATCAGAAGACAGACGTATATGGCCATATGTCGTTGAAGTATGATATCACAAAACATCTTCAGGTATTAGGAAGAACGGCCATCAGCTCGTATGATCTTTATAGAAATGAGAAGTTCCCTTATTCAGCTACTGTATACGGACGTGAGCAGGCAAAAGGAGATTATCGTGAAGATAACAGAACTCTTTTTGACAATAACACAGATGTGTTAGTGACCTTTAATAAAGATGTAGCCAAGGACTTTAATATAGCGGCATCAGTTGGCGGAAACATCAGAACCTACAGTTATCGTTCGAGCTATGTAACTACTGACTACCTTAACGTGCCAGCGTCTTCTTTGACACCTGGTGCTTATACATTTGATAATTCGTTGAATCCTATAAAGGCATTTAACTTCAATGCCCCAATGTCAGTATATAGCTATTATTATTCAGCTGATTTTTCTTATAAGAATTGGGTTACCTTATCTACTACAGGAAGGGTTGATAATAACTCAACTTTGTATCCTACTGAGACAAAGTATTTCTTCCCATCTGTTTCTACAAGTATAGTTCTTTCAGAAGTGCTTAAGTTGCCTGCTGCTATTTCCTTGTTGCAATTAAGAGGCGCTTATGCTAAGGTAGGTTCCGGCTTTACAGCTGACAACATAGGGGCCACACCTTCTGCGTCATTTCCTTTAGGCTATGGTTCTACTTACTTGTCTCCTTACGGAGGGCCAAGTTATGGCAACCAGGCAGTGTATAGCACACCACTTGTTTACAACAATCAGCCAGGTGCGTACTATCCTAATACATTGACAAATCCAACGCTTGAACCTTATTTCACTTCTTCATTTGAAGCAGGTTTCGATGCTCGTTTTATCGAAAACAAGCTTGGGTTAGACTTCACCTACTTCAGTAATATCGATGGGCCTCAGATTTCCAATCAACCACTTTCTAGTACGACTGGATATACTGGCTTTATTGCCAACGGTGCAAAAACAAAGCGTACAGGCATGGAGGTTGTGTTAAACGCAACACCTATCGAAAAGAAAAACGGATTTAATTGGAACGTGTTAGTTAACTGGTCAACGTTTAAGGAAACACTGGAGGAACTTCCGAATGGAGCTGATCGCCTTGGATTTATAAAAATCGGAGATCGCGTAGATGCTTATTATGCGAGAGGTTTCTATAAGACTCCCGATGGACAATTAATTAATGATGGTGGTGGTCGCCCAATCAATAATGCTGTGGCTCAATTTCTTGGAAATACAAACCCTGATTGGGCATGGGGTATCACCAATCGTTTGAACTATAAGAACTTTGGTTTGATCTTCCAATTTGATGGACGTGTGGGCGGTGCGATCGTAAATTACATTCAGCGCCAAACATTCCGTGGTGGCCGTCATATTGAGACTACTCAAGGCGCTATGGGAGAAGCGCGTGCACAAGATGCTTTAGGAGTAAAGTCTTGGGTGGGCGAGGGCGTGTCTATTTCTAATGGTGCTAAAATACAATATGACCCGATTACCGGAGCCATTACCAATTACAATGAATTGGCCTTTACTCCTAATACAACTAAGACTTACCTTCAGGATTATATCAGCAGATATTATTCAGCGGAGGAGTTTAACATGATGAGCAGATCATTCGCTAAGCTTAGAGAGGTTACGCTAAGTTATAATTTCCCAGCCTCCGTTCTGGAAAGATCTTTTATCAAGAAGGCTTCTGTGTCATTGGTGGGAAGAAACTTACTCTATTTTGCTGAAAAGAAGGATATGGATATCGATCAGTTTGCTGGTTCGGATTCATATGCATCTCTTCAATCACCTACTACTAGGAGATACGGATTCAATGTTAACATTACTTTTTAATTCATGTATATGAAAAAAATAACTCAATATACGCTTCTTATGATATCCCTGTTGGTATCATACAGCTGTAAAGATTTTGACGAAATAGGCCCAAATGCTAACCGACCTTCCTCTGTTCCTCCATCATTGGTATTAAGAGGGGTATTGTCTGATATGAATGAACGGCCATGGTCGTTGGAGCACAGACAAAATCAATTCTGGTCATGCAACTATAATTATTATGGTAATAATGAGTATTGGACCGCCTATTCATTTAATTTTTTGACCTTGAAAAACGTCATGAAAATGGAGGAAGAGGCAGCTAAGTCGGGATTGGAGAACAATCCATACTCTGCGCTAGGCAAATACTTCCGGGCTGTTTTCTATGTGCGCATGACCGAGAGAGTGGGTGATGTTCCGCTTATTGAAGCCTTAAAAGGTTTGGATGATAAGGAACCAGCTTACGATACGCAAAAGCAAGTTTATGTTCAAGTCCTCAACTGGTTGGATGCCGCGAATGCCGATCTCAAACAATTGATTGCTGTAAATGATTTGTCTTTGGAAGGCGACTTTTATTATGGCAATGATTTGAAAAAGTGGCGTAAGGCAGTAAACACGTTCAAGTTGCGAGTACTTATTAGTTTAAGCAAGCACGATTCAGATGCAGATCTTAAAGTAAAAGAGCGCTTTGCCGCTGTGATCAGCAACCCAACTGAATTTCCAGTTATGACAAGCAATAGTGATAACATGAACTATGTTTACAATGGCACAACGCAAATCTATCCTACCAATCCAGGAAACAGAGGATTTGATAAGGGCCGTTATAATCTAACTGAAACTCATGTGAAGGGTCTTACCAACCTTAATGATCCCCGCATCTATGTGGTTGCCAATCCTGCAAAAGCAAAAATATCCGCAGGCGTGCTCCCGACAGATTTTGCGGCCTATGTTGGTGCACCTGCAGCTGAGAATTTAGATGACATGACAGTGAAGGCGGGTAATGGAGTATATTCTTTTGCAAACCAAAAGAGGTATTATACTACTTTGACAGGACCTGAGCCAGGCGTTCAATTAGCTTATTGGGAATTGTGTTTCAACGTATCAGAAGCAATTAACCGCGGATGGTTGACTGGCGATGCCAAAGCATACTATGATAATGGTATCAAGGCATCGATGTCTTTTTATGGTATCGCAGATGGTACTAAAATACCAATCTATGAGTCAGACCTAGATGCACAGATCGGTGAGGCTACAGCTTCTGTAACAAACTATCTGGCACAAACTTCTGTGGCCTATGCAGGAAATAATGCTGCTGGTTTAAATCAAATTCTTACTCAGAAGTATTTGGCTTTCTTCCAAAATTCTGGTCAAGAGGCATATTTTAATTACCGCAGAACAGGTGTTCCAGCATTCAATCAAGGTGTTGGAACAGGCAATAGTAATGTTATCCCCAAGCGTTGGCTATATCCTTCCACTGAAACGTTTTATAACAAGAGCAATCTAACCGCTACGTTGCAAAGCCAATTTGGTGGTACGGATGATGTTGATAACCTTCTTTGGATAAATAAGTAATTGAGTTTAGTTGATAGGTGATAATTCCGGGCCGCAAGGCCTGGAGTTTTTTATAGGCTATAGTAAAAACTGATACACATGAAAAAATTGCAATTACTGTTGATCCCAGATTATGCATTAGAAATGTAATTGGCTGATTATCACACTAGAATTCCTAATGCATAGCATTAGGAAATATTGAGTTTATCATTCTGATTTCCATTCAATTACACCGGCATAAAATCCCTAATGCATAATCTGGGATAATTTGACGGTTAATCTTTGCGGAGGCCATCTGATTTTACAGTGACTTTTACGATTAACTATTAACATTTCACGGTTAACTTAACACTAGT
>JAYVBN010000058.1:0-3224 GCA_043750455.1 Bacteroidia bacterium
AATAAATCAAATTGATTATCTTTATAAAGATATAGCCATTGTCTATGACCTTAACTCAATTAGAATACATTGTTGCCCTGGATACACAGCGCCATTTTGTACAAGCATCAGAGAAAAGCTTTGTCACACAGCCCACCCTTAGCATGCAGATACAAAAGCTGGAAGAAGAATTGGGCATCAAGATTTTCGACCGAACCAAACAACCGGTAATTCCAACCGAAATAGGCGCGCGCATCATCGCACAGGCTCGTGTTATTTTACGAGAAGCGAAGATGGTTAAACATATTATTAATGAACAAAAAGATAACATGACTGGCGAACTTCGCATTGGTATTATTCCAACCTTGGCGCCTTATCTTTTGCCTCCGCTGTTTAAGCAAATGCGTGAAAAATATCCGCAGCTCCACCTCGTTATTAAAGAAACAATCACTGAAGAAGTTATAACTGAGTTAAAAAGTAATCGCCTTGACTGTGGTTTAGTAGTGACGCCTTTGGAGGACTCGTCTATTAAAGAAGATATACTCTTTTATGAAGAGTTATTTGTGTATGTATCAAAGAAGAACCCTTTGTACGATAAAAAGTATGTCCTGGCAAGTGACATAGATCCTTCACAACTATGGCTGCTGGAAGAGGGGCACTGTTTTCGCTCTCAAATTTTAAATTTGTGTGAATTGAGAAAGAGTTCAGATTTTCATTTTAAATATGAAACAGGAAACATTGAAACCTTAAAGCGCATGGTTGACAAAAGTGATGGCATCACCATTTTGCCAGAACTGGCTGTGATGGAATTTAGCAAGACGCAGATGAAACTGGTAAAGAGATTGAAAGAGCCGAGCCCGGCACGAGAAGTGAGCTTGGTTACCCATCGGGATCACATCAAGACAAAACACATTAATACCTTGAAAGAAGAAATCCTCAAAATCGTACCTAAACAAATGCAGAAGCTTCAGAATAAAAAGGTAGTGGAGATCAATTAATTACTGATGTTTTTTCAGGTCTATTGGGCGGAAAATTTTATCTTTAAATTGGATACCCTCTTTTTCACATGGCTTAGTTGATTATCTTTAACCCATGACAAAAAAATCATTCAATATCATTTTACTAAGTGCAATGATGTTTGCTCTGATCTCTTGCTCCAACAAAAAAGAAGAGAATGTTCAGGAACAGAAAAAAAATACAAAAAAGGTTTCCATCGAGGAAATTGAATCGGGGATAAAGAGTTTCATCCAAAAGGGGACAGAAGAGAATGGTGGCTATTTTAAGGTTCAAGATAGGGGTCAGGATTTTCGTATGAAACTTGTTCGGGTTCATACAGAATACCTGGCTAACCTAGGACCGAAAAGTCATTTTGCATGCGTAGACCTTGCCGATGAAAGCGGTGATGTATATGATGTAGACTTTTTTCTTACTGGTGAACCAGGAGCCATGGAAGTAGCCGAGACCAGTGTTCATAAATTAAATGGCAAGCCTTTCTATGCATGGAAACAAAAGCAGGATAAAACATGGAACCGAGTGCCGGTAAAGAATGCTTCAACAGGCTTATTGGGTGTAATCGAAGGAAGTGATTCATTTGAATTTACTTATCGTGTTGAACTACCCGAAATCAACGGAGAGGCAAAGATGTGGATCCCGATTGCCACGACTAATAATTTTCAATCTGTAGAGATTACCTCCATGAACGTGCCTGTTGAATACAAACTAGTAAAGGATAAGGAGTTCAATAATACTATTATGTACCTCGAGCCGAGCACTTCGAAAGGTAAAAAAACAGTAGAGATTGTCTATATGGTGAAGCGTTTGGAAAGAGGACCAACGGAGGAAGCTGGACCGGTAGATAAGAAATATCTAGAGGATAACCTTTTAATGCCAGTAGGAGGGCGCTTCGAACAAGTTGCTAAAGATGCAACTAGGGGGCGCGATGTAAATGCGCTTATGAAAGCCAGGGCGTTGTATGACTACATCATTGATAATATGCGTTACATGAAATATGGTACCTATGGGAAGGGTGATGCCAATTATGCTTGCGATGTGCGAACAGGGAATTGCACGGAATTCCATTCATTCTTTATTTCGCTCGCCAGGTCTTTGGAAATTCCTGCACGTTTTGCTGTAGGCGCGTCTATTCCTTCCGAAAGGAATGATGGAGGTATAGATGGTTACCATTGTTGGGCTGAGTTTTATGCTGAAGGTAAATGGTGGCCAATTGATATAAGCGAGGCAAATAAATATACCGCGCTTGCTACTTACTATTTTGGCCACCATCCAGCCAATCGAATTGAGTTCAGTCAGGGCCGCGATCTTATAATCGAACCTGGACCCGTTTCAGGGCCTATTAATTTTTTGGCATACCCCTTATTAGAAATCAACGGCAAGGAAGCCTCCACAAAAACAACATTTTTGTTTAAGCGACAGAGCACTTCAGCCTTGTAAAATCTTCTCTATTTTTTCGTGGTGTCTGCAGGGTGTTCTGAATCCGCAGGATGCTCCGTTGAATCGGATGGGTGTTCCGTTGAATCAGCTGGATGTTCGGTGGAATCAGCAGCATTCCCGGATCCCTGTTCGCCTTTATTGTCCTG
This sequence comes from Bacteroidia bacterium, assembly GCA_043750455.1. Classification (GTDB taxonomy): domain Bacteria; phylum Bacteroidota; class Bacteroidia; order Cytophagales; family Cyclobacteriaceae; genus ELB16-189. The sequence continues at coordinate 2,577 of JAYVBN010000058.1, forward strand.
TTTGCCACAAGAAACAATGGCCGCAACAGAAAATAGGATGAGGAAAATAACTGTTGCTATTCTTTTTTTGAATGTTAACATGATGAAAAGTTTTAGGGTTTGGCTATAAAATTATATCTAAGGTAAGACTTTTGATTGAATATTAATAACCCAAAATTAGATTTTGATGGCAGCCAATTGGTAGGATGAAACATGACGGTCTTGAAAATGAGATAATGAGATAAGAAACCGCTGTTATAGATTTGGCAACTTGATAACTACTCTGGTTTCAAAAATTCGGTCTTGACATAAAGAAGTTTGCCCTTGAACAGGCCTGTCAATACCTTCACTCTGTAAACATAGGTTCCTTCCAATCTACGAACCCTGGTGTTAACCGGTAATAACTCTTGCGACAGTTTCTTCTCAGCCTCAGGATCAAACTTAGGCTCCTTACGTTTTGCGATAACAGAATCAGGTAGATCTTCCAATGGCTTGTAATATCCCTTGCAGGATTTTATGACTTTATAATCCTGTGCAAAAGCCATCTGCGAAATGCATAGGAGGAAAGCAACAGGAAGGATGAGAACTCGTTTCATACAGAATTTCGTTACTTCAGATAGCGTTTACGTAATTTGAACAAGGAGTGAGCCATTTTGGTTTTCTGTCTCC
>JAYVBN010000059.1:0-2619 GCA_043750455.1 Bacteroidia bacterium
GGAGGCGCAACTAAAAGGCCAGAGTTCTGGTAGTTGACTTTCTCTTCTTGAAGAGATGCACTTTCAATTAATTATTCTTATAGGCCTTGTCCAAAAATAAATAGCGCGCGTCATCTTTAGCATCAACTGCTTTTGATTCGGTATCAATAATCAGGACAGAGGGAGTTGTATCCTGTGCATCGGCTGCAGGCCATTCAGGAAGTTTGTCTCCATTAGGGTTACCGTTGATAATAAAATTCGCAAAGTAGCTTAACATCGTTTCCGATACTTTGTAATCATCATCCGTCCAAGCATAATCTTTTACCAAATCAAGATTACCCATACAATATTCAATCTCACAAGCATGCGGTGCGCCAATAGGTTCTGGCCTAGGCGGACCTTGTTGCCCACGCACTGTTCCACCAGCGAGACCAGGAGTTAGACTCTTATCCACTAAAGGTGGTCTGAGCTTACTATACAAATACCGATACACAGGCTTGCTGCTATTCTTGCGATGAAGGTCAAACCATTTCCAGGTGCTGTAGGCAATGAATCTATCTGACGATAACATCGTTGCCGACCACTCAATTTCTTTGGGTGAAGAATGCGGATAAAGTTTCAACACTTCAGCATGATCATTCGGATAAACCTCCTTCACTTTCTTTATATAATTTTCTTCCGTGTAGGGTTGGCCTTGCATAAACGCCATGCCTGGAATTTCAGTGGAGTTCCACCCTAACAACAATGGCACTTGTGCTTGTTCTTTTGCTTTGAATATTTCAGGAATAGTTTTGGGATAGAAATATCCATCAATCACAGTTGGAAATCCAAAACGTTTTGATTCTGCATAAATCTCATATAGATCGCGCGTACTTAAAGCCCTTAATTGTGCAAGAGTTGGGTAACCAGCTTTTGTTGCAAACTCAAGTCCTGTCTTTTCAGCCTCTGCAAGTGGAACAGGAGATAACGTTGGATTGATACCTGCACCGCTCTCTCCTATTGCACCTGCAATCATGTCTTTTGAAAGTGGTGAAGCCATTTGTGCGCTTACCGAAATTGAACCTGCTGATTCACCAGCTATCGTTACTTTTTTAGGATCGCCACCAAATGCTGCAATATTTTTTTGAACCCATTTTAGTCCCGCTTGTTGATCAAGCAATCCATAATTACCAGATCCTTTGTAAGAAGCTTCTTTGCTGAGTTCAGGATGTGCAAAGAAGCCAAAGATGCCTAACCTATAATTTACAGTCACCACTACAATTCCTTTCTTCGCCATGTTGGCACCATCATAGCGCGGCTCTGAGGCATCGCCAGCCACAAAGCCACCACCATAAAAATAGACCAACACAGGAAGCCCAGTGGTTGTGCGCTTGGCAGGAGTCCAAACATTTAAGTAAAGACAATCTTCACTTAAGCCATTTGAACGTGAATTCATGTCTCCAAATACAATTGCCTGAACCGGGCGTGCGCTAAAATCTTTGGTAGATAATATACCTTTCCAGTTGTCAGCAGGCTCAGGTGTCTTCCAACGCAAGTTGCCTACAGGTGGCTTGGCAAACGGAACTCCAAAATACAATTGAAGTCCTGATTTAGTATCATATAGTCCTTCAATAATTCCATTTTCGATTGTGGCTTGAACAGGGAAACTATTGCTTTTTTGCGCAATTGAGGAAAAACTAAGCAGGCAAATCACAATAATTAAGTAAGTCTTCATCTTGTATTTAATTTATTAATCGGTCAATATGCAAAATAAAAATTGGGTTCTGTAAATAGGTTATATTTTTTTGAAAATCTCTAACTTAGAAGAAAAATATAATCAAGAAGTTGGTGATTCAGTAAAGTCACATTTATGGGATGGCTTCAAAATAATTACTATGAAAGCAGCAGCAAAAAACATCGATGAGTATCTGGACGAAGTACCAGATAAAAATGTCCGGGCTATGTTGGAGAACCTTCGGCAGACCATCAAGTCTGTAGCACCAAGCGCAGAAGAAGTGATCAGCTACACAATGCCTGCTTTTAAGTATCATGGCATGCTGGTTTAATTTGCAGCTTTTAAAAATCATTGCAGCTTCTTTCCCGCCAACTCTTCCCTGATTGCCAAAATGGAGAAAGAGCTTAAACCTTATAGAACAGCAAAGGGCACCATCCAGTTTACCGTGGATAGGCCATTGCCTTCTGCGCTTGTGAAAAAAATTGTGAAGGCTAGGATGCTGGAAAATATCGAAAGGGAAAATGCGAAGAAGTTAATGCGGGCAACTTCGAAAAAAAATAAACAAATATCCATCTAGTGAAAATTCTGTTTCTCCTTGAGCAGGTCTTATATTGAGGAAGCACAATCCGGCATTATTTATATTGCGACCACCCAAACCAAAAGTTATAAGGTTACGTTTTGATTTTTGTATTTTTCCGTGAGTACAAATAAACAGACTCCATTCTATATGACACCAACTAGAGGATACGCAGCGCAAAGCCCGACAACCAATTTAGCTCCCTGGAATTTTGAGAGACGTGAAGTAGGCCCTCACGATGTGCAGTTTGATATTCAATATTGTGGTGTGTGTCATTCCGACTTACATCAAATCAGGGATGAATGGTTCCCAGGAATTTTCCCTATGGTGCCTGGTCATGAAATTGTTG
>JAYVBN010000060.1:0-8502 GCA_043750455.1 Bacteroidia bacterium
GATGGGGAGTTATTGGAGTGGGGGATGTATGTGAAGTGAAGAGTGCTCCCGCTATGAATTTAATTAAAGGCTCAAAACTCGTGGCCGTGATGAGACGGGATGGAGCAAAAGCTAAGGACTATGCGCTTCGACACAGTGTACCTAAGTGGTATGATAATGCTGATCAGCTTATCGATGACCCTGAGGTAAATGCAATTTATATTGCCACGCCTCCGAACTCACATGAGTTGTATACCCTTCAGGCGGCAAAAGCTGGCAAACCTGTATACGTTGAGAAGCCGATGGCCAGAACTCACCAAGAATGTTTGTCCATGATAAAAGCTTGTGAGAAGGCGAACGTGCCTTTATTTACAGCTTTCTACAGAAGACAATTACCAAACATTTTAAAAGTAAAATCTTTATTGCAAGAAGGGGCAATAGGTGATATTCGATATGTAAATGTGTTGCTCAACAAAACACTTCAACCAGATATTGTAGGTGCCAGTGCAAGTGCGACCAACTGGCGAACTACACCCGAGATTGCTGGCGGTGGTTATTTCTTTGACCTGGCCTCTCATCAACTTGATTGTTTAGATTTTCTTTTTGGCCCCATACAAAACGTTCATGGATTTGCTACAAATCAAGCGCATATCTATCCTGCGGAAGATATTGTAGCTGGTTCCTTTCATTTTAATAATGGAATTATTGGCCAGGGCAATTGGTGTTTTACCACTTCCAAAATTTCTGACAAGGAAGTAACTACCATTGTTGGCAGCAAAGGCCAGATTTCTTTTCCTTACTTTGGCGATCATTCTGTTACGTTAGAGGTTGAAGGAAAAGGAAAAGAAGTAATGACGTTCGATATTCCCAAGCATATTCAGCAACCACTCATACAAACCATTGTGGATGAGCTTTTGGGGAAAGGAAAATGTGTGAGTTCTGGCGTTTCGGGTGCCCGCACGAGTAAGATAATGGAACTCTTATGTAAACGGATTTGATCTACTACCATAAAACCCTAATTGACAAATTATGAAGAGAAGAGATGTAATCAAAACTTTAGGACTGGCTTCTGGAGTAACACTGGCTCCTCAGTTTGCGTTGGCTGAAGAAAAGAAACTAGCCAGTAAATTCAGATTTTGTTTAAATACAAGTACAATCAGTGGTCAGAAATCTGGCTTACAAAAGTATGTAGAGGTTGCAGCTAAAGCCGGATATGATGGTTTAGAACTTTGGGTGCAGGATGTCAAAGAATTTAAGGCGCAAGGAAAATCGCTGAAAGACTTAAAGAAATTCTTGGACGATAGTCACCTTACAGTTGATGACGCTATTGGATTTGCTCCGTGGATGGTGGAAGATGAACAACAACGGAAGGCAGGCTTTGAACAGATGAAGCAGGAGATGGAAATGATGGCCGAACTTGGCTGCACAAGAATAGCGGCTCCTTCGGGTGGTGTAAAAGCCGATGCAAAATTAGATCTAATAAAAGTAGGAGAGCGCTACAAGCAATTACTTGACCTTGGCCGCCAAACAGGAGTAATGCCACAATTAGAGTTCTGGGGATCATCGCCAGTGTTTTATAGCATGGGGCAGGCGTTAATGGCAGCCGCAGCTGCAAATGATCCGGATGTTAAGATACTGCCAGACGTTTATCATCTGTTCAGAGGCAACTCTGGATTTGAATGTCTTAAGATGGTAAATGGAAATTTAATTGATGTAATCCATTTCAATGATTATCCTTCTACTATTCCACGTGAAGAACAAAAGGATAAAGACCGTTTATATCCTGGTGATGGAGTAGCGCCATTAAAACAAATCTTAACAGATCTGGCCAACATGGGCGGAATAAAAGTGCTTTCGCTGGAATTATTCAATCCAGAGTATTGGAAAAATGATCTGTTGACTATTGCTACAACTGGTCTTGAGAAAATGAAAAAAGCAGTTGCCAATGCCTTTTAAAATTCCTTTTCATTTAGACATATAGCGTTGATCACTTAACCATGATTGCTTCATTCAGTATAGATTTATCTCCAGTCATTTCCCAATAAATTAATGACATTGGAATAATCCCTAGTCTGTTGAAGGAATCCATAAACTCTTTCAGAACAAAAGTACCCTCGCGTTGCCTGGCATATTCGGCAATTAATTTATCGATATCCAGCTTTCCAATTACATAACTAGTTTCATAACCTGGCTGTTGCAAGTAGAATTGCTCTTCATGCTGGATGGTGCCTCCATCAGCAGTCATTAAGCCCCACGGTACCCATTTTGCTGCGAACTTAGTTGCTTCGTCAAAGTCTAATTCCAGTCCATGTTGTTTCATTCCCGCAAGGCCACGGGCTGCTCGCTGTGCCAGCATAATGTAAACAAGTTCCTTCGCTCGAGGTCTGTCTTCCAACATTCCGGCATTCATGATTAATTCTTCCATAGCCGTAGCCATACCTTCGGCACGACTATCAAATACGTTGCTCAATAGGGGAGTATTCCGAATTTCACTTTCATACGGCTCTTCACGGTTGCGTGCCAGGTCAATCCAATGATTGAAGTGTGCACGCATTGGCATGGGATCGCGATAATCAACTTCATCAAAAAAACCTCTGAGCCCATCGTTCGAAACGAAAGGACGTATCTGCGCAAGCAAAGCAGGCTTCATATAAGACTTCATTGTATAAAATTCTTCCTTGTCCATAAAAGACAGATAGTCTTCCGTTCCCTTTAGCAACATGGCTTCATACTCCTTTGCATTGTCTTTCTTACTAAGCTTTGGAAGTTTTCGGTTTTTATGTTCAGCAAATCGCAAGGCACTATGAGCTCGGGCTAGTTCGCGTTCCATAAGTACTTTTTCATCCTGATAGGAGTAAGGCATCAAGTGAACATTGCGAAGATTCCAGGTATAGTTGTCTTTTCCAACACCAGACGTTCCCGTCTTTGATGGAGCTAATGTTGCGGCCCAATCAGCAAATTTATTAGAGGCATCACGTGCTTCTAAAGCTGCTTTGGCCAGATCAGGGAAAGTAGCTTCCATGGAAGAGGCGAAAGATTCAAGATCATCACTTTGCTCGCGTATGCTACGCACTCCGGTAGTCCACATGTCTTTAGCGTTGCCTGTCAAATTTATTTTAGCCTGGTCATATACGGCTGAGGCTTTGCGTAAACGTGTTGCTATTTCATTTGCGGATGTCTCAGTTAGTGGTACTGTGTAATCTGGTAATTCAACTCTTGCATATACATGCGGACCTTCTCGTAGAGGAGTATCGGGCAAGGCGTTATAGAACCATACATAAAATGCGGGATCATTTACCCATGGTTGCTTTACGCGAAGTTCAAAATCAAGTCCATTCATCTCGGCCCATACCAAATACCAATCTACTTGATGCTTAATCGGCCATTTAGTGGTGTCAAAAGCATTTAGCTGCTCCTGCCAATCGCTAAGCTCCTTTTGTTGCTTGCCCATTGCCGCGATTGAATAATCAGGCACACCATCTTTCAACTCAGGTGATTCAAATTCTCTCCAGGATTTAAAAAAAGTCACCAGTTCATCATATGAATTAGATGTCTTCACTTCTTTTTTAGGAGGTGGACTGCTGCACATAGAAATGAGTAGCACAGTGAAAATGCCAACAACAAATTGACTGAGTTTAGATTTTATCATAGCTGGATAAGTAGGAGCATAAAATTAATTAGAATTTAATTGAGCCAGTTTCCACTTATCACATAAAATTTAAAGAGGCTATTATTTGCCACTAACACACAAAGTCACTAAGAAATGCAAAGTTTGAATAACATCATTTATTACAGTAATTTTCACGAGTTCAGTTGGTATCAATGGTTTAAAAAACTTCAAATGAAAAAAAGTATCGTTATCGTCTTTATCTCTCTGTGTTGTCTTCCTGTCTGTTTAATGGCACAAACAATAAATCTCTTCAACGGCAAAGACCTGACTGGATGGCACGTTGATGTACCGGCCATGGATAGTATAAAAAACCTAAGAAGCCCTTTCATTATTCGCAAGGGTATGTTGGTAAGTATGGGGGAGCCACAAGGGCATCTCATTACAGATCGATCCTATGAGAACTATCGGCTTGAAATTGAGTATCGGTTTGCTGGAGAGCCAGGCAACTGTGGTGTGCTTGTTCATGCGTCAACACCACGAGCGCTTTACAAAATGTTTCCTAAATCCATTGAAGCCCAGCTGATGCACGAAAACGCTGGAGATTTTTGGTGTATCGTAGAAGACATTGCTGTACCCGATATGGAAAAGAGGAGAGGCCCAAAAAGTGATTGGGGAATTACGGAAGGGAAGGAGCGAAGAGTCAGAAACCTTACCGATGGATCAGAGAAACCACTGGGAGAATGGAATGCGATCACGATCGAATGCTACAAGAATACAATCAAAGTATGGGTAAATGGTGATCTGGTTAATGATGGTTTTGATTGCACCGCCTCTAAAGGGCAGATTGCTTTGCAGGCAGAAGGTGCGGAAGTGGAGTTCCGAAAAGTATTGTTAACGAATATTAAGAGGTAGAAATCAATTAGTAAACAAGTTAAAATCTATTCAAATAAATCACAGAAAATCAATTGGTTATTTGGTTTTGATTAAGTGTTAGCTGTAATCTATTAACGAAAATTCCAGCTTAAGTAAACCCCATAATTTTCTTTCAGTTTTTTTTCGGGTCCGTATTGATCGAGGTTGGCGGCAGGGCCAAAGCTGAAGTTCTTTTTCTGCAACCCCAGGCGCAGGTAGAAGAAACTCCGATCATGGGATTCCTTTTTTGTATTGTGGCTATAAAATCCCTGCAACCTGCTGTAGAGCGACCATTTATCATTTAATGCAGGCTTGAATTCCACCAGCGCAAAACCTTCCAAGTTATGATTGCTGGAGAGCAGGTACCTGCCATTAACAACAATCACCAGTTGACGTTTCGCAAGAACGTATTGTGGACCAATCACGGGATGGGCACCGGATTTACTATTCATAGCCACTCCGGCAAAAGCACCAAAATTTTTCCATAGGCGATAGGAGACCTGCACAGGAATGGCCAACTCAAATTCATCTTGCTCATTTTTATAGCCCGCATGAAATGTAGCAATGGTAAATAATCCTAAGCGGCTGCCAGGTGCAAAAGGTTTAGTAACAAGGGATTGGAAAAAAAATCTGTTGTGTCCAAACATCATTTCCACTGGGATTGGAGCAGTAGGTGGGGAGTCCTGAGCAAATAATTTGGCAGGCAATAGTTGAATTGAAATAAGCACGCCTATGAAAACGAAAATGCAATGGCCGGTGGTCTTTCTTGACTTATTCAAATCTATTTTATTAAAAGATACAAGGTAGTATGAATGACTAAGTCCGACAAATGACATGCCTTTTGTGTTTAAAGATCTTGATTTTTGTAATTTGGAGGCAGTCCTTTATAAGATATTCATGAAAAATTCTCTAGTAGTTTTTAGCATTTTTTTATTTCTATTCTCAGCGTGCCAAGAAAAAGACACCATGGAAAGTCAGGCAGCTCGTGGCTCCATTGATAGTCTCTTTCAAGCCTACGGCACTTTTAAGAAACGAATCAATCCCCTCGAAGCCACCAAGGCGGGCTTTGCTGAATATAATGATCAGGTCGCAAACTATATTTCAACACCTTATCGAGAGGACTTAATAGCTAACTATGCCTGGTTTCTTGGAGAACTTGATAAGTATGACTCAACTATGGTCACGCCATCTCAGTGGTTGAGTATTCGGGTAATGAGGTGGGACTGTGCAATTAAGAAGGAAGGGCTTACTAATAAGATCGCCACCATTGCATCGCCCATGTATGATATGCCCACTTTTGAGTTATTCCCAATCATGCAAATACAATCACTTCATTTGTATTTCTCACAACTGGCAAGTGGCAATAGTCTCCAACCTTTCAAGACAGTCAATGATTATGATAATTGGTTAAAGCGCGTGGATGCTTTTCTACCTTTTCTAGATACCTGCATTTCAAAAATGAATATGGGCATTGCGAGGGGAGTAGTGCTACCCAAAGTGCTGATCAGGAAGATGATTCCACAGCTAAATGATTTTGTGAATAAACCTGTACCACAACATCTTTTTTTTACGCCCATTACGCTGTTGCCAACAGATTTTCCTCCTGTCGAAAAAGAACGGCTTACACTAGCCTATACAGAAATGGTTGCCCAAAAGATTATCCCCAGGTACAAGGCACTACAAGACTATCTGACGAAGACCTATCTGCCAGCGGGTAGAGAGACCGCAGGTATTAGTGATTTACCCAACGGGCTAGAGACATTTAATTATCTTATTCGCTATCATACCACCACCAATATGACGGATGCTGAAATTCATGCGTTGGGAAAAGGCGAAGTGGCTCGCATTCTTTCAGAGATGGAGAAAGTTAAATCAAAGATTGGGTTTAAAGGAGATATCAAAGCATTCTTTGATCATGTGCGGACTAGTAATGAACAAATGCCATTTGGTAAACCAGAAGAAGTGATCGCAAACTTTAATGCCATTCGAGAAAAAGTAAATAAGAAAGTGGGAGATGTTTTTGATCTAAAGCCAACTGCTGGTTTTGAAGTAAGGCGTACGGAATCATTCCGTGAAGCCTCGGCTAGTGCGGAGTATCTGCCTGGTAGTAAAGATGGATCACGTACTGGTGTTTTTTATGTTCCCATCCCAGATGTGACGTCTTATAATAAATTTACAGATGAGGCACTGTTTCTTCATGAAGCAATTCCAGGACATCATTATCAACTATCCTTGCAACAAGAAAATAAGGAGTTGCCTGAATTTCTTCATCCTGAAAGTATGAGTGTCTTTGTGGAAGGATGGGCACTCTATGCTGAATCGTTGGGTAAAGAGTTGGGGTTGTATGACGATCCATATCAGTACTTCGGTATGCTGAGCATGGAAATGCACCGGGCGATCAGACTGGTTTTGGAAACAGGTTTACATACGATGGGATGGACCCGCGAACAGGCCATTCAATATTCGCTGGAAAACGAGGCGGAGGCAGAAGATAAAATTAGTGTAGAGGTGGAGCGCTATATGGCAACTCCTGGAGCCGCCTTGTGCTATAAAATTGGTCAGATTAAAATCAGGGAGTTGCGCACACGTGCTGAAGCAGTATTAGGAAAAAACTTCTCTGTGAAAGAATTTCACAACCAGGTATTGAATTCTGGCAGCCTGCCGTTGGTATTGCTTGAGGAGAAAATTGACGGTTGGATAATGGCTGAAAAGGCGAGGCTTAAAATATGAACAGGACGGTAAGAATGAAGGGAAGTGAGCAAATAGATGGAAATAAGCCACAAGGCTAAATATCTATTTAACATAATATAAATTATGTAACAATTATATCTAATCTTAAGCGGCACCAGTTACATAATGAGACGTTATATTAAATAGCTTTAACGATTGAGATTTCAAAAATATTGCAATTTTTTAAGCAATCAGCCTATTTTCATTAGACTGAATCTATGAAACCAAAAACATGATAAAACTGTATATTTGTGAGAATCTTCAACAAAATGGCATCAAAAGCGTTCGAAAATGAATTTTTGAAATCCCTGGAATTGCTAAGCAAGGAGCAGCAAAATAGGGCAATAACTTATGTTAAGGCATTGTTGAAAAGAACCAAAAGCAATAATCAAGAAGCTTTGCTTCAATTTGCCGGAAGTTTTAAGTCAAAGGATGCCCAAGAGATCAGTTCAGCTATAAACGCAGGGTGCGAAAACATCGATAAAAATGAATGGTGAAGATTGTCTCCTCGATACCAACATTGTTATAGGTCTCTTTGCTAATGAATCGTCCATAACAGAAAAAATCAAATCGTTCTCTGGTAGTATCTTTATTCCTAGTATTGTTTTGGGCGAATTATTTTATGGCGCGGAGCAATCAACAAGAAAAGATGAGAACAGAAAAAAGATAGAAGAATTAGCAGAAGCTTCTTTAGTTCTAGAGTGCGACCTGGATACTGCTAGGTCATACGGTAAATTAAAAAATCAGCTAAAAATCAAGGGAAGCCCAATACCGGAAAACGATATCTGGATCGCTGCATTAGCAGACCAGCATAAACTCAAGTTAGTTACAAGAGACAAACATTTCAACAGTATCGAGACTATATCTATCGAAGCCTGGTAAATCCTCCCTCCCAGCAGCAACACACATTGTGCAGGCCGCACATGCGAACGCTAAGACCTAAGCCTACCCAAAGAGTGTCGCTGCCCCAGCCCGGTGTGAATGATGAAGATTGAGTTTATTGAAAGCCAGCGCTAAAAAACTTTCTATGAAGATTTAGGTAAGCCATGCCTTCGCGAAGCGCTTCGGCTTGGCAGGCCCGGATGCCAAAGCTACTTAACCCCGCTTGAAGGCGGGACAGGCGCCACGCAATGCCATTATATAACTCTTTCCGGGCTAAGTTCCTGACGCACAGTTCTATAATTTGACGTTATGTGCCCGCCCGCCTGAGACATACGGCTCGGGCGGGTAAATAGCCGCTCAAGGCCGCGCCTGCCTTTGCCGAAGCGGCT
>JAYVBN010000061.1:0-3073 GCA_043750455.1 Bacteroidia bacterium
ATAGATTCCTTTGTGGACTTCCTAAATACCAATTGTTTGGAGTTAATAGTGATCATTGGTTTCCTGTCAAATACCATTATTAATAGAGCAATTAGAGCAAAAGGTCCGAGAGGCGATGGTATTAACATTGGATACCAACTGTTAGTTTTAAGAGATAAGAAAGCAAAGAACAATGCAAAGAGCAACATAGCAATCAACGGTGTTCCATATGACATTTTGCTTTTCTTGATTTGGTATTCTCTTGTAAGATCAATTGGTACTTTGTGGCTAGGTTCGAGATGTTCCGCCTTTGTAATGCCATTCGGATCGTCAAAACCATCTGGGTTCGTTCGAGAGTAATACCAATCAACTACCTCAATGGCAAGTTCAAACTCTCTGTTCTGAAGGTGATTCCATAAAGTGTGTTCATCGAGAGGTTGCTGATAAATGCGCATATATGAAAACTAGCTACTGGCTATACAATCGGCCACCTATGAAATCCCAAGAATAGATTTCACCACCTCTTCAGAAACACGTTCTGCTGAAGAAAGTGCTCCGCTTACAGTACCTGCATCGCCTTTGATGTCGGTGGCTTCGCCTGCAAAGAAAAGTTTGTTGTTAACAGATTTACCAAGTGCTAAACGGTCATTGGCTGTTGCGCTGGCCAGCGGATAGGAATAGCCACCCTTTATGAATTCATCTTTGCTCCAGTCTTTTAAAATGTAAATGATTTTATCAAAGTTTGGATCTGCCGTATCGAGATTCCGTCTGATGTAAAGTGATCCCTGGCCTGCATATAACGCATCCAGTTCTGCAAGAATATCCGCAATCATCAGATCAGGCCCCTTTGCAGAAAGTGCCGCAGCTTTTGCTCCGTTGATGGTGATCGACATGGTGCGATAAAATTCACTTCTTCCAACACCTGCATTAAAATATTGAGGTGCAGTGGTTCCTCCCCAAATGAAATCAGAATTTTCAACCCAAAAATTCTTTTTAAAGTCAAGTATTAATCGCACCGTTGGATCCATCCCCATCCGCGAAAGCGCTGATGTCATTTCGCCTGGCAATGCCGGACTAAACGAAATGCCACCGCTCTTAAGAATAGAAATCGGAACTGTGACAATAAGTTTATTAGCTTCCACCGTTGAGCCATCTTTTAAGGTGATGACAATTGGGTCACTTCCATAATTAATAGCCTTTACCTGCTTACCTGTTTCTACCAGAGATTGTATATCATTAAAACGCGAAATCAGTACATCCTGCATAGGATTAGCTTTCATCGTGAAAACTTTTCCATCGTGAGCTTGCGCTTTCAAATCTTGTGAAAGCAAACTGATGCCTAATTTATCATTAGAGGTACCATAAAAATTTCCAATCTGAGAATCTAATATGGCTTGTGTGCGAGTACCCGATCCTGCTGCTTGCTTTACCGTAACGGAAGAGCCAGCGTAATTTGGCAAAGCACTTACAAAGTTTTGAGAGGCAACAAAATCGGCATCGCCTTGCAGGTCTGCGGCAGCCTTGACCTTATTGTCAAGAATAAATTGATTAACCGCTTCAGCATTAAGGGAGACAGTTGTCAGGTTTAAATTGCTAACAATTTTTCCCAAGCTGGAGTCGGTGCCAAAAACAAGTTCAGCGCCAAGCTCAACCGGAAAATCGGCTATCGTTCTGTTTTTTGTATCGAACCATAATGACTCAGTCGTTTCATTGGAATTCCGGAACGATTGAATTCTTCCACCCAATTGGTTGGAAGCCTCCAACACAGAAACTTTGATGCCTTTGGAATTGAGTATGTCGGCAGCATATAAACCAGCGGCACCAGCACCAATGATTACAACATTTCCATCAAATGGCACCTCAGGACCAGGATCGTCTTTTCCGCACGAAGCAAGAAATTGAGGCATCACCAACCCTGCTGAAAGACCCAAACCAATTTGCTTTAATGCTTTTCTACGCTTCACTCGATTTTATTTATTACGAACCATAAATATATGACAGATTTGTTGAAAATTTGATCTCCGTTTTTCAACACGTTTTGATACATAATAAGATAAAACGTAATCAAGCAACCCTGAATTATGCAAGCCATTGAACCAACCTTCATACATACCAAAAAAGTAGTCATCATAGGCCCGGAGTGTACAGGCAAAACGGATCTGTCAAAATTCCTGGCGGATCATTTTAAAACAGTGTGGGTTCCGGAGTATGCCCGTGCTTATGTCAATAAGTTAATAAGGCCGTACGAGCAATCTGATCTCACTAAAATTGCGCATGGGCAGGCACGCATGGAAGATGAGTGGATACGAGAAGCCAACCGTGTTTTGATTTGTGATACAAATGCCTTGGTTGTAAAAGTCTGGAGTGAACATAAGTTTGGCTCTTGCGATGAAGAAATTGAAATGTTGCTTGCGAGAAAGTATGATTTATATCTCCTCACTTACATTGATGTGCCCTGGAAAAATGATCCGCAACGCGAGCACCCCGATAAACGCGAACACTTTTGGACGATCTATAAAAACATTGTAGAGAAATCAGGAGTGCCTTTTGTTGAAATACGCGGATCAAAAGACGAGCGGAGGATAAAGGCAGTTGAAGCTGTAGAGAAAATATTGATCCCTTAACTAGCTTTAGGTAAAAGTGTAATCGGTATTCAGTAATCGGGTTACCTGATGACTGATTACTAATTACCGATAACCTTTCTGTCCAAAAAGTTTAAACTACACAATGCCTGGCCCCTACGCAGTTCTTCAAATACGTGATTTTCGTTTTTTCATCTTAGCAAGATTATTTGTAACGCTTGGTATTCAAGTTCAAGCCGTGGCTGTTGGGTTGCAAGTGTATGAGATTACCAAAGATCCCTTATCACTTGGCTTGATTGGATTGTCTGAAGCTATTCCTGCCATTTCGGTTTCGTTGTATGCAGGACATTTAGCCGATATCGTTCAGCGAAGAAAAATTATACTTGCGTGTGTCGCTACACTTAGCCTCTGCTCTGTTACCCTCCTCTATTTCACAACCAGCATTAGTTCTTTCCTTTTTTCATATGGAGCTATTCCCATTTACTCGGTGATTTTTATAACGGGCATTGCAC
>JAYVBN010000062.1:0-6725 GCA_043750455.1 Bacteroidia bacterium
GAAAGAATACGAGTTGGAATTGTTGCGCGATGGAATCGGAAACGTAATCATCATCTGCTCCATCGAAAATTTTGATCCCATGGGCATTCATACAGGAGATTCCATCACTGTAGCTCCCGCCATGACATTGCCCGATACGGTGTATCAAAACATGCGCGACATGGCCATCAAGATCATGAATGGCATAGGCAAATTTGCTGGCGGTTGTAATGTACAGTTTTCGGTTGACCCTGATACAGACTTTATTATAGCTATTGAAGTCAATCCACGTGTATCGCGCTCTTCCGCGTTGGCATCAAAGGCAACGGGCTACCCGATTGCAAAAGTGGCTGCTAAACTAGCCATCGGTTACAACCTCGATGAATTGAAGAACTCAATCACCGGAACGACCACCGCTTATTTCGAACCAGCACTTGATGATGTGATAGTCAAAATCCCAAGATGGAATTTTGACAAGTTCCAAGGTGCCAATAGAAAACTAGGACTTCAAATGAAGTCAGTGGGCGAAGTGATGGGCATTGGAAGAAACTTTCAGGAAGCCTTACAGAAAGCTTGTCAATCTCTAGAGATTAGAAGGAACGGTCTGGGTGCCGATGGTAAAGAATTGACCAAACAAGCTGACTTGCTTTATAGCCTTGAACATCCAAGCTGGAACAGGCTGTTCCATATTTATGATGCCATGAAGTTGGGCATCTCCATGAAAACCATCCAGAACCTTACCAAGATCGATAAATGGTTCTTGGAACAAATTTGGGAATTGATTGAAATTGAAAAAGAAATTGGTAAGTACGATCTCAACACAATTCCGAAAGAACTAATGCGCACGGCCAAAGAAAAAGGCTATGCCGATCGACAGATCGCTCATCTTATAGATTGCAAAGAAAGTGAAGTTCATTTAAAGCGGAGAGAGATGGGTATAAACCGCGTGTATAAAATGGTGGATACCTGCGCGGCAGAATTTGAAGCGAAGACGGCCTATTACTACTCCACTTTTGATACTGAGAACGAATCCATTCCGTCAACTAAAAAGAAAGTAATTGTTTTGGGTTCTGGCCCAAATAGAATTGGGCAGGGGATTGAATTCGATTACTCATGCGTCCATGGAATACTTGCCGCGAAAGAATGCGGCTACGAAGCGATCATGATTAATTGCAATCCTGAAACCGTTTCAACTGATTTTGACATTGCCGATAAATTATATTTCGAACCCGTTTTCTGGGAACATCTATGGGACATCATTCAGCACGAAAAGCCTGAAGGGGTAATCGTTCAACTAGGTGGACAGACAGCTTTGAAGCTTGCCGAGAAACTTCACAAATACGGTGTAAAGATCATGGGCACATCCTATGAGGCACTTGACCTTGCCGAAGACCGTGGAAGTTTTTCAACTCTGCTTAAGGAAATGAGTATTCCTTATCCTGAATTTGGTGTGGCCACCAATGCCGATGAAGCCCTCGAAGTCTCTAAGACTATTGGATTCCCCTTGTTAGTAAGACCTTCCTATGTATTAGGAGGCCAAAGCATGAAGATCGTGATCAATGAAAAAGAACTGGAGGATCACATTCTCGACATCTGGAAACATTTGCCGGAAAATAAAGTGCTATTAGATAATTTTTTGGATGGGGCAATAGAAGCAGAAGCAGATGCCATCTGCGATGGTGAAGATGTCTACATCATTGGCGTTATGCAACACATAGAGCCTGCGGGCATTCACTCGGGTGATTCGTATGCTGTGCTTCCTCCTTATAACTTAGGCGACTTTGTCATGAAGCAAATCGAAAGTTATACTAAACGAATTGCGTTAGCTCTTAAAACAGTTGGGCTGATCAACATTCAATTTGCCATCAAGCAAGATAAAGTGTACATCATTGAAGCAAATCCAAGAGCATCACGCACAGTGCCTTTCATTTGTAAAGCCTATGATGAGGCCTATGTAAATGCAGCGACCAAGGTGATGTTGGGTGAGAAGAAAGTCAAAGACTTCAACTTCACCCCGAAGAAGCAAGGCTATGCGATAAAAGTGCCGGTGTTCTCATTCAGCAAATTCCCTGAAGTAAATAAAGAGCTTGGCCCTGAAATGAAATCCACAGGCGAAGCCATTTACTTCATCGATGATTTAATGGACGATTACTTCCTGAATATATACGCTGAGCGAAATTTATATTTGAGCAGATAGCCTATGGATTTGGACCTTGACATCTCTCAAATAGATTTTTCAAATGATCCCGACAATATTTCTCTAGTAGAAGTTGTTAGTGTGATGAAGAATGAAAGATCAAGATTAAGAGAAGTAGATGGATATCCAAAAGAAATGTTTCATAATGTTGAGACGGGTTATAGTAACAAAAAAAGAATTTTATTGATTGCCTCTCGGGTTGTAAATGATAAACGGCAAATCCTTCAAATGAAGGTTGCTGATGAAGAGAACATTGATGAATATTACTGCAAGGGCTAGATATTTTCCGCATCTTTGAATTATGATTGATAATAAAACATCTGAAAAAGCTTCCAATCCATTTAGAGCTGGAGACAAGGATAAAGTTTGGAAGGATTTTCTAAAAAATTCAAAACCAATTTCAAAAGCTGAGGCAATTCAAAAAATGAAAGAAGGTTCTGAACTCCAAAAGAAATCAGCACGCTCCTAATTGGATTTACAGTAATTTTAAGTCATACACCCTCAGACTAAAGCCTTCTGTGTCCGGTCTGCGCTTTTTTTGGATACCTTTGCCGCCAATCTTAACGTTCTTTGATTTATGTTGAACAGACGCACACTCCGGATCAAAATCATGCAAAGTTTGTTTGCGTTTGAACAATGTAAACAAGCCAACCACCTCCTCTCACAGGATTATATTGACGACTACTTCCAGCCAGATCTTAATTCAATGGAAGTTCAAGACAAAGAACTTTTGAGCAGCCAACGGAAAGTCGCACGCCAACTTTTCGAAAAGAAATTTAAAAAGCCCGATACAATAGAGGGAGAAGAAATTATAAATAAGAAAGCAGAAGAAGCCCTTGCCCTTTACAACAAAAATGTAAAACGGGATTTCAACTACCTCCAAAAAAATATGCTGTTGGAGGTGGAAGGACTCAATAATCTCTATCACTCAGTATTGGGATTACTCATTGCCTTTGGTGATGTAGCCGAAAGTGATAAGAAAGTCAACCATAAAAATTTTAGCGGCAATGTCTGGATAAAAGCTTTCTCAACTAATACTGAATTAAGAAAAGAACTTCTGAAGGGAGGGAGTTGGAATGAGAGGATGGAGAAAGTTCGTGGTTGGTTTAAAGATGTGATCAAATCCGATATCCTGTTTCAAAAATTCAACGAAGAAAAATCTCCGGATATTGAATCCCAAAAGGCAATCATAAAACATATTGTTAGAAAACTGATTTTGGGCAAAAGCCCCATTCACGATCAATATGAAGAGGATGTGATGAGATGGGCAGAAGACAAAGACATCTTGAAAAGTTTAGTCGACAAAACCATCAAATCATTTGACGAAGCCACTGGAAAAATTGAGCTCCAAAAATTGACACTTGATTGGGAAGACGACAAAGATTTTATGCATCGATTATTCGAGGCATCAGTTCAACTTGATCCTGAACATAAACAGTTAATTGCCAAAAACACACGCAACTGGGAAGTCGACCGATTGCCATTAACAGATTTGATCATCATTGAAATGGCCATGGCAGAACTAATTACATTCCCGGGCATTCCTGTAAAAGTGAGTATAAACGAGTACATCGAACTCGCGAAGGAATACAGTACTCCCAAAAGCCGGCAGTTTATCAATGGCATATTGGATGTACTATCCAAGGAACTAAAATTATCCGGTGCATTGAAGAAAAGTGGACGCGGCCTTATTGATAATAAGTAGTTTTGCCGTCCGCAACCATCTACTTATCTTTGTCACCCTTATAATTAACAACCTGAACTATGAGTAAAAAAGGTAATACACTAATCGCTTTTTTGGCAGGTGCAGCCGCAGGTGCAATACTGGGCATTTTATATGCGCCAGATAAGGGCTCTAATACACGCGAAAAGCTGTCTTTCAAGTTGGACAAGTACAAAAAAACATTGGAAGACTTCGTGAACGATCTGGTGTCGGGCAAAGAAACACCGCTTACAACACAGGCTAAATCGCAAGGGAATAAAGTGGCTTCTGAGGCCAAAAATAAAGCAGAGCGTTTGCTGGAAGATGTAGATGAATTGTTAGCCCAGATACGTGGTTCTAAGAATAGTTAATAAGAATAGTTAAAGAATTGTTAATCGACCGGAGGGCATTGATTTTTGAGCGTTCCGGCTATAATTTTGAAAATTGTAATACCTATATAATTAGACCGAAAACGTGATGAATATGAAAACTGTAATTCGCTTAACAATTATTTTTGCACTTGTGGCTGTGTTAACTAGCTGCCGCGACAAAGCTGCCGAGAAAAGAATAGCTGAACTTGAAAGTCGGTTGACCCAGATTGAAGGAAACAAAACTACTACAACCCCAACCGCTTCTCCAGTGGCAGAGGCTGCCCCGGTGGCTGATGAGAAACCAGAAGGCCCATTGCCAGTGTTGGAATTTGAAAAAGTTGACCACGATTTTGGCACTGTAAAAGAAGGTCAAAAAGTGACCTATGTTTACAAATTCAAAAATACAGGGGTGGCTCCATTGATTATTCAAAATGCAGCGCCATCATGCGGATGCACCGTGCCTGATTGGTCAAAAGAACCAATTCCTGTTGGTGGCAGTGGCTTTGTGAAAGCTGAGTTTGACACCAACGGAAAACCGAACATTCAAAACAAGACCATCACAGTTACTTCTAATACCTGGCCGAAAACAACCACTCTTCGGTTCAAGGCTATGGTTACGCCAAAAGCAGATGGCGCAAACGGACCTGTGAAGTAAATTCCAAGTTCAAGGTTCAAAATTTAGCTCATTAGTTTGATTTTGAACCTTGAATTTTGAATCTCTGTATCGACAGCAGATAAGTTCTCATCCCAAATCGTATGGTTTGGGATGTTTCTTTTTATAGGATAACTTGCAGCCCTAAAAATTAAATTATGCAACCAATTTTAGCACAAGCAAATGGGATGTCTTCCCTAATACAGTATCTGCCGTTGATCGGTGTGGTTGTCGTATTCTATTTCTTTATGATCCGCCCACAACAGAAAAAGGCAAAAGACCAGAAGAAATTTACTGAAGAAATAAAGAAAGGTGATTACGTAGTCACCATAGGTGGAATGCATGGCCGTGTTGCCGAAATGGAAGGTGATACTTTTATTCTTGAAGTGGAACGTGGAGGCCGGATTAAGTTTTCGAAGTCGGCTATTTCAATGGAATCAACCAAGGCTTCAGCAGGAAAGAATTAATTGTTAAGAATCTCACAGTTGACATCTTGTCAATAGCAAGTTGTCAACTGTTTTAGTGTCGTAACCTTAATGCCAGTAATTCAACGTATGAGTGTACTTAGGGTCATTAGTAATCTCTTTCGATTTAACCGAACCAACTGGAAGGCGGTGGCCTTATGTTTTTTTACAGCGCTGATCTTTTGGTTGTTTACCTCTTTAAATAAAGATCACACCACCAACATCACTTTCCCATTACAATTTGAATTCGACAATGATCGGTATGTAGCCGTTCTGATGCCACAACACGTAAGCATTAATGTGAGTGGAAACGGCTGGGACTTACTTCGCAAAAGTTTTGGATTACGATTACCTGTGTTGAGTATTCCTTTAGATAAACCAACAGATGTAAAAAAAATTCCGGGTAGTGTCTTGCTTCCGCAAGTTGCAGGTCAATTGGGTTCATTGAAAACCAATTATGTTGTGGGTGATACTCTTGACTTACAGATTGACACTAAGGATTCGCACAAATTCCGGCTCGTAGCAGAACTTAGCGAAGTTTCATTCAAGAAAGGTTTCGGGCGGATAAGTCAAGTTGTTATACTTCCCGACTCTGTTGAAATAGAAGGGCCCAAAAGCATACTCCACACGCTTCCAGATTCTATTGTTCTACCCATCTCAATAAGTAAGCTAAGTGAGCACTTCAAGGAAGAAATGGAGGTAATTATTCCCAAAGGGGAAATGACAAAACGGAATCCTCCGGTTGTCGAGGTTCGATTTGAAGTAGGCGAAGTAGAAGAACTGATTTGGAAACTAAAGATTACCTATTTAAACAAGCCTGCTTCTGTTATGATCCAAGATTTTCAAGACAGTATTGCTTGCCGGCTTATCGTTCCAAGAGCACAAGGAAGAAACATTCTCATCAAGGAGCAAGGACGAGCCATTATTGATTTATCAGGATTGCCTAAAGGGGAATCACATATTATTCCTAAACCAGTTGGTCTTTCTTCCTTAGTCCAGGTTTTGCAAATTGATTCCGTTCTGGTGAAATTATTTTAGGTAATTTTTACAAGGTAACTAAGAGAGCAAAAGGTTGGCATTAAGTTTCAAATCGCACCTTGAAAAGGATGATCGTGTACCAAGTTATGCTGTTAATGAGTTGTTAAATTCTTCTTCTTTATACGGAATTGTCGAAAAGAGTGAAGGATTGGTCGAATGGTGATGCTTTGAAGTGGCAAAAAGTTATTCTTTTACGTTCTTGAAAAAGCCATATGGCGAACATTAAAATAACCATTCCTTATGAATCTTACTAAATCTCTCTTGATCATGGTTGTGGCTGCAACCACCCTTTCCTTTACAGTGAAGAAAGAGGACGGCTACA
>JAYVBN010000063.1:0-3579 GCA_043750455.1 Bacteroidia bacterium
TTTGAATCCGAGCCTTATCAAAGATTCATGGGACTATTATAAAAATGAGCAAACGAAAGAGATTCAGTATACACCTTTGATCGGTCCAAAAGATAACCCCGCAATAAATCTCAACAAAGAAATCATGGCAAAGTTTAAGCCCGAGCTTACTAAATATTACTACAATCCTGCTAAATACAAAACATACTTAGAACAACTTGGAATTGCTTACCCGACAGTACGGCCCGATCAAAGAGAAGCGGTTCAGACGGAGATGGCAAAAGAAAAAAAATGATTGCTTACTTTTGATGTATGTTCACTGGGATAATCGAAGCACTTGGCGCAGTTATACAAATTGATAAAGAAGGCACTAATAGAAACTTCAGGATTGAAAGTGCCATCAGTCCTGAATTAAAAGTGGATCAAAGCATTTCGCATAATGGTGTTTGTCTTACCGTAACGAAAGTGGAGGGAGGTAAGCATTGGGTTACTGCAATTGATGAGAGTCTTCAAAAATCAAATCTTGGAAGCCTGAAGATTGGAGATCTTGTTAATCTGGAAAGGTGTATGATCGCCAATGGTCGCTTTGATGGGCATATTGTACAAGGCCATATTGATCAGACTGGAATTTGTAAATCTATAAAGGAAGCTGGCGGCAGTTGGCTATTTGATTTTGAATATGATTCTTCCCTGGGAAATGTGACAGTGGAGAAAGGATCTATATGTATCAATGGAATCAGCCTTACGTGTTTTAATTCGAAGTCGAATGGTTTTACGGTAGCGATTATTCCGTATACATTTGAGCATACCAACTTTAATCAGTTAAAGCCAGGCAATACCGTCAATCTCGAATTTGATATTATCGGGAAGTATGTAAAGCGACTATTGAATAAGTGACGTAGTTTTTGGTTTCAAGTTTCAGGTCAATGGGCAGAACCAGATTTTGAAATTTGAGCCTTATATTTTTTCGCCAGCCAGCTATAAAATCTATATCCTGCATAGCCGCATAAAATTCCGATTACAGCGCCAGCCAAAATATCTCCAGGATAGTGAACGCCCAAATAAATTCTGGTATACGTCATTAAGGTTGCCCAGATAAAAATAGTCCAGATCCACCTGTACTGGTTTTTGAAAAGTAGCCAAACAAAAAAGGCAGTTGCAAATGTGTTGGCTGCATGCCCGGATGCAAATCCATAAAGCCCGCCCTTGTAACCATCAACCAAATGAACAATACCTTGCAGCGATGGCTCCTGCGATGGTCTAAGTCTTTCGAAAAAGGGTTTCATAAGGCTTGAAGTTATTTGATCTGACAATAGAATTGCCAAGGCTGCGCCTGCCAGAATAAGCCAACCTTCTGTGCTGCATTTCTTAAAGATTAGATAGATCAGAAACAGATAGAGCGGTGTCCAAAACTCAGTTTTGGTGATCAAGAGCATGACAGGATCAAGCGAATCGGTGTGAAAGCTATTTAAGAAGAGAAATAGTTCCTTATCAAGATTTGCTATGCTATCCATTAATATTCCTTAATCAATTGTGAACTATTATTTCTAAATTAAGGTAAATATCCTAATTTTTAAGAAAATATTGATCCTCTATGAAACGCTTTGACCTTGTAGTTATTGGGGCAGGACCAGCTGGCTATGCCGCGGCCATGCGAGCCCTCGATTTCAAAAAGAAAGTTATGTTGATTGAGAGAAATCGGGTAGGAGGAGCCGGTATCACAAATGGGGCACTTTCTTCCAAAACATGGTGGGAGCTATCACGTGAAGCATCCGCCTTTCGTAAAAGCCTGAAGCGCTACAACATACAAGTGCCTAGTATTAGCTATAAGGAAATTCAATCAGAAGTGCAAAAGGCAGTAGGTGAGCGCAAAGGTATGCTGGAAGAGCACATGCGTGAACTACGCAATTCGCCTTATGCAAACCTGCTCGAGTTCAAAACAGGTGAGGCCAAACTCCTGACACAGCACGAAATTGAAATTGTAAACGGGGCGAAAAAGGAAGTTGTATTTGCTGAGAACATCATACTTGCCACTGGTAGCCGCCCAAGAAACTTACCAGAATTGCCAATTGATGAAAAAATTGTGATGACGAGCGAAGGGATTGAAGGGATGGCTGACTTTCCTGAGAGCATGGTGATTGTGGGTGCTGGGGTGATTGGTTGTGAGTACGCAACTATCTTTAGTGGCTTTGGACGAACGAAGGTTCACCTCATTGATAAAGGAGATCGCATTCTTCCGTTTGAGGATGAGGATGTAGTGCGTATCGTTGAACGGAACATGGAGAACAATGGGGTGCTGGTTCACCGAAACTCGCGCCTTGTGGCGATGAAGATTGTCAACGGCAGGGTAGAGTATGAACTTGAATACACCGATGGCAGTCGCGAAATTTTTAATGTAGAGAAAGCGCTTGTATCCGTTGGCCGTGTTGCCAACCTCGAGGATTTATGGGAAGATAAAGTGGGCATCAACATTACTAAGCGGGGTATTGATAATAACGATACACAAACCAACGTCTCAAACATCTATGCAGTTGGAGATCTCACTGCTGATATTTCTTTGGTAAATGTTGGTGAATTGGAAGGAAGATATGCGGTAGAAAAAATATTTGGAAAGCCGGACCGTAAATTAGTGTATGAAAATATCAGTACGATAATGTTCCTAAGCCCTGAAGTGGCTGGAGTAGGGCTAAACGAAACTCAGGCAAAAGAAAAGGGAATTGATTACAAAGTAGTAACACTTGAATACAGCACTATTCCGCGCGCTATTGCGAAACGCAATACCCAGGGATTTATTAAACTATTGGTAACCTGCGATGATCACATGAAGATACTGGGCATGAAGGTAGTAGGCAATCATGCCAGCAGTGCAATACAAGCCGTAGCAGTGCTGATATCAATGGATAAGGGTATTGAAGAACTGGCAGAGTGTGTACACCCACATCCCAGCATCACGGAGGGCATTCAGGAATGTGTTCGTATGTTCCTGGGTAAATCTCTTTTTAAACCGGCTGCATTAAGTGGAAGACTAACCTGTCGTAAGTATTCCAAAGGAAAGTATGAGGATATTGTTTTTTAAGTAAGAAATGAATTTCAAGTCCGCTCTCGCATCGATCCTTACAGTTTTCTTGCTGGCCACCTCATGTTCTATCGACAAACTTTACAAAATGAAGCAAAGCCGTAAGGTGAATCCCTACGAGCAGATAAACTTCAATGAAATTGTAAAGCTTTATTTGGCCAAAGACAAAACCAGTGTGGGCACCATAGAAGGAATCTATTCCGTATCTAGCCTGGTCACAAAAAAAGGAGAAGGTGCGTTGTCTTCTGGCGAAAAAGAGAAAATTGTGGACCGTAAAGAGAATTATTCCGAAGTAGCCATTATACAAGACAAAAATACAAGTGGACGAGAATACCTGGAGGTGCCGCTGGATAAAGACTATGTTCCGTCTTATTCCATACGAGGTGAGTTTACAGGGATGACGGAAGGAAACATACTCGTGTACAAGCATTTTGAATCCAGAGGTCGGATTGTTTCGTATACGTTCACGTACGACAAAGCACGCGACATCCTTGAAGGTGTGCGAACAGAAAATGATGGTGCCT
>JAYVBN010000064.1:0-2736 GCA_043750455.1 Bacteroidia bacterium
ATGTTTGACGAATTTAAAAGCGCATTTCAACGACCTAACAATGCCCATGTGCAGTTGATCATTATTAACGTGGCGATTTTTCTCGCTATGGGTGTTTTAATGGTTATAGCCAAAGTTTCTAGCAGTGATGGATTGTTCGTTTTTGTCTATGATCAATTCTCAATCCCGCCACAGTTTACTGCATATCTAAGTAAGCCATGGACGATAATTACATATTCTTTTGCACATCATTTCAACTATGCGAATAGCTACGCGGATATTTTTCATATTCTTTTTAATATGCTGGCCTTGTATTGGTTTGGAAGAATTTTCGTTGAGTATTTAGGTGGCGATAAATTAACATCGCTGTATATTTTAGGGGCACTTGCAGGAGGTATAGTGTACCTGATAATGTTTAATACAATTCCTTTTTTTACTGAGCGATCAGAATTTTCTGGAATGGTTGGAGCATCTGCTGCTGTTTATGCAATAATGGTAGCAACTGCCACATTACTTCCGAACTACACTTTCTTTCTCTTATTTCTTGGCCCTGTGAGAATCAAGTACATCGCTTTTTTTTACATTGTCATTTCTTTTCTTGGCTCAGTAGGATCAAATGCTGGTGGTAACTTGGCTCATTTAGGTGGGGCACTGATGGGCTTTATTTTTATTAAACAACTACAAGCTGGTACCAACTGGGGTGGCTGGATTACGGCTACACTTGATTGGTTTAAGGGTTTCTTTAAAAGCAATCCCAAAGTAAAAGTCACGTACCGCAGTGAAGATCAGAAAATGAAGAAACCTGTTAAAATTACGGTTTCAAAAACTTCACAAGATGAGATTGATGCCATCCTCGATAAAATATCAGACCGCGGTTACGAAAGCCTGACAAAAGAAGAAAAAGAGAAACTCTTTAACGCGAGCAAAAAATAATTTTTTTACTTAAGGGGACTTCTAAAAATTCAATTTCCGCTTATCATTTCCCTTCTGGGGAAACAGGAATGAGGTGATTAAAAGGATCAATTGAATTTTTAGAAGTCCCCTTAAGCAATCAATTTAGCGATTCCAAAAGCCGCAGCCGCAGCCACGGCACCCACCAACGCAACGCGCATAGTACCTTTAAAGAGAGGTTGACCGGTAAGTTTGCTCTTCACTAATCCGAATCCGACAAGACAAATAAACGTAATAATAGAAGAGTAGATTAATCCTTGTGTTGCCGACTCTGTAAAGAAATAAGCTGTTAGCGGAATAAGCCCGCCAATCACATACGATATGCCAATGATGAAAGCGCTTTGATAAGCACGATTTTTATCGGGTCGCTCTAATCCCAACTCAAAGCGCATCATAAAGTCTATCCACTTCTTAGGGCTCTTTGCCATTTCGCGTGCGATCTTCTCCTGTAGTTCATCATTGAGTCCGTATTCGGCAAAAATTTCCTTCGTTTCTTTAATTTCTACTTCATGTAACCTTTCAATCTCTTCATATTCGCGCTTCTCTTCTGAGTCGTAATGTTCAATTTCTGTCCGGCCAGCCAAATAGCCACCCAATCCCATGGCAATGGAGCCTGCAGCAATTTCGGCCAGGCCTGCAGTAATAACAATAGAAGTTGAATCAACCACTCCGCTTAAGCCTGCTGCAAGTGCAAACGGAACCGTAAGTCCATCGCTCATGCCAATGACAAAATCGCGTACTTTTTCGGAAGACTGGAAGTGTTGCTCCTGCATTTGGATTTTTTAGATTAAAGGATTCTTGGATTTTTTTGGTATTGTATTTGGCATCTTGTTAAGTGGATGTCTCAAGCGTTTTATTTCCAGGCTCTTTGATCCAAAATTTATAAGCAGGCCTTTATCCAGCTTATAAGCTACGAGATAATTCAACCCTTGTGCTAAATGAACATCTTCAATTTTAATTAGAGCTTTTAATTCAATCATAATTGAATTCTCAACCAGAAAATCTACTCTACGCGTTCCGATATGTTCTTCTTCATAATAAATGGGAACTTCCAACTCACGTTCAAACAGGAGGCTGTTATTTCTAAATTCAATAGCAAGTGCACGTTGATAAATTGCTTCTTGAAACCCATTGCCTAAGGTGCTATGAACCTTCATGGCACACCCAATAATTTTATAAGTTAGTGGATCATCAATCTTTTCTTTGTTATCCATGGTATTGGATGATGGTTGATCTGGGTAAGGCAACTAAAATAATCTAATAATCCTTTAATCCAAAGAATCCTAATCCAGACTTTTATTTGCTAATTGTCCACAAGCAGCATCAATATCTTTACCACGACTTTTACGGATATGTGAAAGTGTGCCATGCTCTTCTAAAACTTTTTGATACATGGCTATTGCTTTTGAAGAAGCCTGTTGAAACTCACCATCATCAATGGGGTTGTACTCAATCAGGTTCACTTTTGATGGAATGTGTTTGCAGAATTTAGCAAGGGCTAACACATCTTCTTCTTTATCGTTGATGCCTTTCCACACCACGTACTCGTATGTTACTTTGCGCTTGGTTTTTTTGTACCAATATTTCAGTGCTTCGGCTAATTCCTCCAGCGAGTTTGTTTCGTTGATGGGCATGATGGAGGTACGGGTTTCATTGATGGCAGAGTGAAGCGATACGGCCAGGTTAAACTTCACGCCATCATCGGCCATTTTCATAATCATCTTTGCAATACCTACAGTTGAAACGGTAATGCGTTTGGAAGCCATGCCCAATCCTTTCTGATTAGTAATTTTTTCAATCGCCTCC
>JAYVBN010000065.1:0-4042 GCA_043750455.1 Bacteroidia bacterium
CTCGGATAGGGTTTTCTTTGGCTTCACTTCAAATTTTAGCCTAAATTTAGATATTCTGACTGATTATAATATTGAATATCTGTTTTTTACGTTTGTAAGCGAGATTCCTGTTTCAATGAAATCAACTGGGTCAGTTTAATGGACTTCCGTATTCTCAAAAAATGCTTTGGCTTATCTTTAACTGAATTCAGTTTACTGTGACGTATAAGTATTATCGTTTGTTACCTGTTTTTTGTTTGGCTGCCTTCGCAACAGGCTGCTCCGTTGAACAAAATAATGTTACCAGTAATGTCTATCATAATCTAACAGCTCATTTTAATGGATATTATTACGCTCTCGAGAAAACCCATGAGGTTGAAACTGTTATTCTAAAAAGTCTGGATGATGATCACAATCAGGTTTTGCGACTATTTCCAAAACTTGATACCACACTTGCCAAGAGTTACGAAAAAGATACAGAGGAGATTATCAAAATGGCCTCCATCTCTATTCAACGTCACCCAAACAGCAAATGGGTGGATGATAATTACATTCAAGTTGGGTTAGCGCGTTTATACAGTTGTGATTTTCAAAATGCTACTCAAACTTTTAAGTACGTGAATACCAAGAGCAGCAATAAAGATGTGAGACATGTTGCCCTTATTCATTTAGCCAGAACGTTCACTGAAAATACAGAGTTTGACAAAGCGGAAGAGGCATTTCGGTTTTTGGAAAAAGAGGAATTAAACAAAATCAACAGGAAAAATTTCTACTTAGAAAAAGCTTATCATTATCAGGTGCGCGATGACTATGATAACATGGTTCGCAACCTAACACGTGCCGATTCTCTTCTGGTTCGTTCTGATCGCAAAGGCAGAATTTATTTTATCGTTGGCCAGGTCTATCAAAAATTAGGGTTCGGATCAGAAGCTTATAACTATTATCGCAAATGTTTAAGTACCAATCCAGAGTATGAAATTGATTTCTATGCACGACTAAACATGGCACAGGTGGCTCGTTTGGACGACTCACAGGACATTAAAATTATTCGCAAGCAATTTGTTAAGATGCTGGCGGATGTCAAAAACCAGGAATTTTTAGATAAAATCTATTTTGAATTTGGAGAATTCGAACGGAAGCAGGGTCACCTGAACGAAGCCATTGATAATTATAAACTGGCTGCTCATGCCGGAAAAAATAAGCGCATTCAGGGCAATGCCTTTTTGCGAGTAGGTGAAATTAACTTCGATTCTCTTAAAAAATATAGTCAGGCCAAAGCCTATTATGATAGTGCTATAGGTGCCCTACCCAAAGAATTTGAAAATTACAGCAACATCAAAAAGAGGCAAGAAGTACTAGGTGAGTTTGTAACCTATACAGAAACTATTCAAATGCAAGACAGCTTACTCTATCTGTCAACCTTAGATTCTATCAGTGTTCGTAACAAACTAGATTCTGCCATCGCCTTCAAAGCAAAAAAAACGGAAACAGGAAAAAAGAAAAGGAAGAGAAACGGAAGTTCCGTCAGTAACAGCAATCAAAATAATCCATTCTTTCAAACCGAAACCACCACCACATCCGATTGGTATTTTGGAAACCCATCGGCAGTTGCTTTGGGTGAATCGGAGTTTCATCGCATATGGGGAAATATTGAATTGGCAGATAATTGGCGCAGATCTAATAAATCTGCTTCGGTAATGGAAGCAACTGATCCGGCTGCCACTTCTGAGAATAATGTAGCAGCGACTAACACTTCTGAAAAAAGTGAAAGTGTTGACGAGATCGCTAAAATATTTCAACTGCTGCCCAAGACCGATGAACAAAAGAAAGAGGCCCTTACGAAAATTGAAGATGCGTATTTTAAACTTGGCGACTTGTATTTTTTGAAATTAAATGAACGAGAAAATGCATTTACCTCGTATGAAAAACTCCTCGAGCGTTTTCCTGATACTGAATACGGAGCGGAGGTACTGTACAAACTTTACCTGATCAGTCGTGAAAAAAATGATGGAAAAGCAGATGGCTTTGTGAGTCAACTAAAAAACAGATTTCCAAACTCAACTTTTACAAAAGTCTTGATCAATCCGGATTATCTTAAAGAAACAAGTGTTGCTGCAGAAAAGCAGAAACTTATTTATAAGCAGGCTTACACTTCTTATCAAGCGAATAATTTGAGGGAATCACAGGAAAAAATCACACAAGCTTTGAGCTTAGGAGAAACCGGATTCACTTCACAGCTAGAACTTTTAAAAATTCTCATCACTGGTAAAACCGAAGATATTACAAAATACCAGTTTGAGCTAAGCGAATTTTTAAAGAAATATCCGGAGGGATCTCTTAAACCATATGCCGAAAATCTTTTGGTTTCTTCGAAAGGATTTCAGGAAAAGGTTGAGAGGGCTAAAGGGATTCGCTTTTCTAATGTCCCTGCAGACCCACACCGTTTTGTTTTAGTTTATAAGAACATTAATAAAGCAAGTGATAAGATATCCGAGGCACTTGAGGCCTTTAACAGAACTTCATTTCGCGAAAAAAAACTGAATACAACTAACCTGGTCTTTCACGATGATTACGTTCTAACGATTGTCACAGATTTTCCAGATCGGCTATCAGCTGTTGATTATTTCGACAAATTCACTACACAAGCAGGTGGCAATAAGACGTTTACATCCCATAAATTCGATACTTTTGTTATTACGAAAAACAACTTCGATCTTTTCTACCGAACTAAAGCATTGGATGAGTACCTCACCTTCTTTGATAGAAACTATAAAAAAGAAAATCAGTAACCTGCTGAACGTTAAGAAATCCTGGTTCTCAAAGGTTATTAAATATACCTGGATAGGGTTCCTCTGTGTTTTCCTTGGTTTACCACTTTATCTCTACACTGTAAGCATAGATTTGTTTGGGCTCTATGGTGGGATGCCAAGCTTAATCGAAGTTGAGAATCCAGAGAATGATCTGTCATCTGAAATCATTTCGGCTGATGGCGTATCATTGGGAAGGTATTTCCGATACAATCGCAGTCAGGTACAATTTTCTGAGCTGTCGGAAGATCTGGTGAACACCTTGGTGATTTCTGAAGACCATCGCTTTTATAATCATGCCGGACTGGATTTTCCTGCCTACCTCCGCGTGTTTTATGGTTTGTTAACATTTAATCCTCAGGGTGGAGGTAGTACTATAACCCAACAACTTGCTAAAAATCTCTACACGATGAATCCCGATCTCAGTTTAGATGGTTGGCTCAGCAATCTCGGTAAAATTCCGAAGAGGGTAATTCAGAAGACGAAAGAGTGGATTATCTCTATCAATCTTGAAAAGAATTTCACAAAGGAAGAAATTATAGCCATGTATTTAAACACGGCAACCTTTAGCAGCAACACCTTTGGAATCAAAGTTGCAGCTGAAACATACTTCAATAAACGACAGGATAGTCTCAATATTCAGGAGTCGGCAGTACTCGTAGGCATGTTACAGGCAGCAACATTTTTTGATCCACACCGCAACCCGGAAAACTCACTGCGCAAGCGCAACGAAGTGTTGTATAAGCTTTATAAGCGAGGCTATAAAATAAAAAACCGAGAGCAATACGATTCTGTTAAAGCACTTCCAATCGAGTTATCTTACAATGTGCAAAATCAAAACGAAGGTCTTGCTCCTTATTTCCGCACCGTTGCCGGAAACTACTTGATGAACTATTGTAAAGCCAAAGGCATTGACTTATGGAATTCTGGTTTAAAAATCTATACCACAATAGATAGTCGGATACAAAAGTATGCAGAAGAGGCTGTTGCCGAACATATGACGAAACTTCAGAAAGGATTTGTTGAAGAATGGAAAAAAAGAGGGCGAAACCCCTGGGTGGATGACGATACACACGCAGAGATTCCAAATTTTTTAAAGCTTCGCATCAAGAAATCTGATACGTATAAAAACCTTGTGGAGAAATACGGAGAGGATAATGACTCCATTAAGATCCTTTTGAATTTAAAAAAACCTATGACCGTTTTCTCCTGGGGGGGTGAACGAGACACCATTTTTAGTTCAATGGACTCCCTCA
>JAYVBN010000066.1:0-2579 GCA_043750455.1 Bacteroidia bacterium
ACCCCATCCCCAACCCTTCCCCTAAAGGAGAAGGGAGCGACTCCCCTCTCCGTTTCGGAGAGGGGCTGGGGGTGAGGTGATGCTCGAGTTCATTGGTAGAGGATTGAGGTGAGGTGATAAAAAAGGAGCTTAAGGAAACGACATTGAATCATCTATTGTCAGTGTAATTTTCAAATCAACAAATCAATTAATTGCTATCCCGCCCATCCTTCTCTATCCAAACTTCTGTATTGAATGGCCTCCGCCAGATGCTCAATCTTAATTTCAGAAGTACCTGCCAAATCTGCGATGGTGCGTGAAACTTTTAAAATGCGATCGTAGGCGCGGGCTGAAAGACCTAACCGTTCCATTGCCGTTTTTAACAACGTGCGTCCGGCATCGGTGATCACACAAATATCTTTCACCATGTTGGAGGGCATCATGGCGTTGCAATAAATTTCTTTCTGTCCTTTAAAGCGTTCGGTTTGAATTTCACGCGCTTTTACTACACGCTCTCTTATTTCTGCACTCGTCTCCGACTTACGTGTGGCCGTCATCTGATCAAAACTTACAGGTACTACTTCAACATGCAAATCAATTCTATCCAACAACGGGCCACTCACCTTGCTAAGATAACGCTGCACAATGCCAGGGCCACAAACACATTCCTTTTCGGGATGGTTGTAATATCCACATGGGCACGGGTTCATACTGGCCACTAGCATAAAGTTGGCTGGATACTCGATAGAAGCTTTGGCTCTTGAAATAGTTACTTTGCGTTCCTCCATGGGCTGGCGCATAACTTCCAATACAGTCCGCTTAAATTCAGGGAGTTCATCCAAAAATAAAACTCCGTTGTGCGATAAAGAAATTTCACCTGGCTGCGGATTGCCTCCACCTCCTACTAGGGCAACGTCAGAAATAGTATGATGCGGATTTCTATAAGGTCTGGTAGTCAACAGTGTTGAGTCGGCACCAATTCTTCCGGCAACGGAATGGATCTTGGTTGTCTCTAAAGCTTCACTCAATGTTAACGGTGGCAATATAGAAGGCAATCGCTTCGCAAGCATTGTCTTGCCGGCACCGGGTGGCCCAATCATAATCACGTTATGCCCACCTGCTGCTGCTATCTCAAGGGCACGCTTGATGTTCTCTTGTCCTTGCACATCTTTGAAATCTGTATCGTAGATGTTGAGTTTACTTTGAAAGACTTCGCGAGTATCGATGTGCAGAGGCTCAATGGCTTTCTTGCCTTCAAAAAAATCGATCGCATCTTGCAACGTTTCTATACCAATCACATCAAGATTATTGACAATGGCGGCTTCGCGCACATTAGCCATTGGCAAAACAAATCCTTTGAACTCTTCCTTGCGCGCCTGAATGGCAATGGGCAACACACCTTTGATGGGGCGAAGCGTTCCATCCAAGGCAAGCTCACCCATGATCACATATTTCTCAAGAAGTTCAGTCATGATTTGTCCGGAGGCAGAAAGAATACATAATGCAATAGGAAGATCGTAAGCAGAACCCTCCTTTCGTAAATCAGCTGGAGCAAGATTTACCACCACTTTATTGCGTGGCATAAAGTAGCCAAGGTTTTTCAAAGAAGACTCAACGCGATGTTCACTTTCCTTAACGGCATTGTCAGGCAGACCACTCATGTGAAAATGTTTGCCTTGCGTGACATTCACTTCCACCGTGATGGTCTTTGCATCTACGCCATACACAGCACTGCCAAAGGTCTTTGAAACCATGTTATAAAATTACGATAAAGTAGATTCTCCAAAATTCAAAATTGAAGTTCAAGATTCAAAATTGCTATTCTATCGAATCTTGAACTTTGAATCTCAAATCCAAGATCTCAACTATCTACGTGATCTGCTTCTCAATAAGTAGGATTAAGATATGAATGATCTTGATGTGAACTTCCTGTATGCGATCGGCATAGCCCTGGTGTGCCACACGGATTTCAATATCTGCATAAGATGAAAGCTTACCTCCATCCTTTCCCGAAAGGATAATCACTTTCATGCCTTTATCTTTTGCTGCCTGGGCTGCACGGATAACGTTTTCGGAGTTTCCGCTGGTGCTGATGGCTAATAGTACATCACCTTTATTTCCCAACGCTTCGATGTAACGAGAAAAGACGAATGCAAATCCATAGTCATTGGCAACGCAGGTTATGTGACTGGAGTCTGAAATACAAATGGCAGGTAATGCTTTTCTATCAGCACGGTAACGGCCGGTAAGTTCTTCTGCAAAATGCATGGCATCGCAATGCGAACCACCATTGCCACAGGAAATTATCTTGCCACCAGATTGAATAGATGAAGCAATAAGCGTTGATGCCAGCTCAATTTTATCAATGTTGTCACTGATGCTAAGGAAGGAATGAAGAACCTTAGCTGCCTCGTTCAGTTCATTTTCAATGATCGAACGGAAATCCATTTATTGTGGTGCTTGAGTGGATGAAGGCTTGCTTTTAGCGGCCTCTTGAAAATCATAAACTTTGGCCTTCAAAACATTAAGTTCAAGTGTTAATTGCTCCTTCTCCTTCGCATTTCTTCTAATATCCCGATAATGAAGCACAACATTAACGA
>JAYVBN010000067.1:0-8535 GCA_043750455.1 Bacteroidia bacterium
AATAACACAGAAAAACTAAAAACAAAAATCGATTTCTCGAAATTAATTGAAGAGTGCATCGAGTCATGTCATTACCTGTCAAACTCTTCTGCTGTTAAAATAAACAAGGAAATACAACCCTTCATATTTAATTCAGAGTGGGCGATTATTAACACCATTCTTCAAAACCTGATCGAGAATGCCATTAAATATTCCAAGCCTTCCCCAGATGCACATATCAATATAAAAGTCTCAGCCTCCAATAATGAAGTGATGGTGGTGGTGGAAGATAATGGGCAAGGCATTCCACTCGTTCACCAGAACAATATCTTCAACATGTTCTATCGCGCCAATGACAACACCAAAGGTTCCGGCCTTGGGCTATATATATTAAAACGAGCCGTTGAAAGATTAAACGGAGTTGTTGAACTCAAAAGCATACATAATATAGGTTCTTCGTTTACAATTACGCTTCCCTTGGTATAACCTTCATTCCGATCAATTGCTTCACTAACACTCGTCAGTAAAAATATTTTAACAAATTTTAGGAGATGATTTGGAAACTCTACCAAACTGCTATACGTTTGTAAAATCAAAGTCGATAAGCACATCGCAAATCGATTTATAAAGAAGCGTGGAGAGATAAGGCTCAATGAAACGCTAGCAACCGCCTTCCGATAGCTATCGGAACGAAAGGTGCTAAATCCTACCCTGAGATGGTCTCAGGGAACTATAAACCGGTAAGAAAATGAAAACAATTTTCAATTCTCTCGCATCAGGTCTTCAGGACTTGCATGCCTTGCTTAAAAATAATCTCAATCACTCTATTTGTTGCATGTGTAGTACATGTTGTTGCTAAGCGATTACTAATCTCTTTTGCAACACAACCAGGCTGTGACCTTGCCGTGTGACGGGCAATTTGGTCTCCTGGTTCCGAGTCAACCAAACTTCAATAAAATAATTAATCCAACCAATAAAAAAATACAACTATGTCTGACTTACGTTTTGAAACACTTCAACTTCATGCCGGGCAAGAAGTTGATCCTACAACCGGATCACGTGCAGTGCCTATTTATCAAACCACTTCCTATGTCTTTAAAAATTCACAACATGGTGCCAATCTGTTTGCGCTAAAGGAATTTGGTAATATCTATACCCGCATCATGAACCCCACTTCAGATGTTTTTGAAAAGCGTATCGCTGCATTGGAAGGCGGAGTGGCTGCACTGGCAGTAGGCTCTGGCCAGGCTGCTCAATTTCTTGCTCTAAATAATATCCTTCAAGCAGGTGATAATTTTGTCTCTACTACCTTTTTGTATGGCGGAACTTACAATCAATTCAAAGTTGCTTTCAAGCGTTTGGGTATTGATGCTCGCTTTGCCGAGGGCGATAAGCCAGAAGCATTTGAAAAATTGATTGATAAAAAAACAAAAGCCATTTACCTGGAAACGATCGGCAATCCCGGGTTCAACATTCCTGATTTTGAAGCGATATCAGCATTAGCCAAAAAGCATAATCTTCCGCTAGTCGTTGACAACACCTTCGGTGCAGCCGGCTATCTCTTTCAACCTATAAAGCACGGAGCCAATGTAGTAGTAGAATCCGCAACAAAATGGATTGGTGGACACGGTACTACCATAGGTGGTGTGATTGTGGATGGAGGAAATTTTAATTGGGGCAATGGAAAGTTCCCTCAGTTTACAGAGCCATCTGAAGGATACCATGGTTTAAAGTTCTGGGAAATATTTGGCGAAGGCAATCCACTTGGGCTGCCCAACATAGCATTCATCATCCGTGCACGTGTTGAAGGTCTTCGCGATTTTGGCCCAGCGCAAAGTCCATTCAATTCATTTTTACTTCTCCAGGGATTAGAAACATTATCACTTCGTGTGCAACGTGCTGTTGATAACGCGTTGGCATTAGCACAATGGCTGGAAGAAAATCCTTTGGTAGAAAGTGTTAATTATCCGGGGCTTCAAAGCAGCGCTTATCATAAGCTTGCCAAGAAATATTTACGCAATGGTTTTGGAGCCGTGCTTTCGTTCACTGTAAAAGGCACACAAGAGAACACTTCAAAACTTGTAGACAGCCTTAAGCTGATAAGTCACCTTGCTAACGTGGGGGATTCGAAGACGTTGATCATTCAACCTTCGGCAACAACACACCAGCAATTATCAGAAGAAGAAAAGCTGGCTAGTGGCGTATTACCAAACTTGCTTCGCATTTCTGTTGGCACAGAGCATATTGATGATATCAAAGCTGATTTACAACAAGCTTTCGCGAAGGTGCTTGAAAAGTAGTTGGTTTAAAAACTCACCCCAACCTTCTCCGGAGGAGAGGGGAAAAGTGATTTATGCAATGCGATACATATTTATTAAAAAACTAAAACTTAAATAAAACTCCTCCCTTCTCATTAACACCTTTAGGCCGCTTTTCCTTCTCCTTCGGAGAAGGTGGCCAAAGGCCGGATGAGGTAAGGGGCTGGGGGTGAGGTTATGGCAAAATCAGATCACATATTTCACTATTCAGATGAATTTGCGTTGGAGTCCGGAGGTAAACTTGCCGGATTCCAACTCAAATACACAACGCTAGGCCAATTAAACAAAGAGCGAAGCAATGTCATTTGGGTTTGTCATGCACTTACAGGCAACTCTGATTTTACAAGCTGGTGGGATGGCGCGTTCCGCGAGGGTAGTGCATTCGATCCCCGTAACTATTTCATTATTTGCGCCAACGCATTGGGCGGATGTTATGGATCTACGGGTTCATTATCATTAAACCCAGATTCCGGCAAACCCTACTATCACAACTTTCCAGCGCTAACAAATCGTGATATTGTAAAAGCGTTTGATTTTTTGCGTCAACACCTCGGGCTAGAAAAAATCCATACACTGGTTGGTGGTTCGCTTGGTGGGCAGCAAGTACTGGAGTGGGCTATTGAGTGCCCTACTATATTTCAATATGTTATTCCCATTGCCTGCAATGCAAAACATTCTCCCTGGGGAATTGCCATCAATGAAGCTCAGCGTATGGCCATTACTGCTGACCCCACCTGGAAAGAAAATGATGCAAGGGCAGGAAGTGAAGGATTAAAAGCTGCACGCGCAATGGGTATGATTTCGTTCCGAAACTACAACACGTATGATCAAACCCAGTCTGAGAAAACAAATGAAAAGTTAGACGACTTCCGCGCTGCTTCCTATCAGGTATATCAGGGGGAGAAACTATCCAATCGATTCAATGCGTTTAGTTATTGGGCTTTGACAAAAGCTATGGACAATCACAACGTAGGCCGTGGCAACGAAAGCATACCAGCAGCCCTTGCCGGGATCAAAGCCAAAACATTAGTAATTGGAATCGACAGTGATATCTTATTTCCATTACAGGAGCAAAAGCTCTTGGTCAACAATATCCCACATGCCCGACTTGAAGTAATTTCTTCCCTTTATGGACATGATGGATTTTTAGTCGAGTTCGATCAGTTTAATCAAATTGTTAGAAAGTTTCTATCTGCATCAGAAAAAGAACAGTTACAGTCATCAGAAAAAATTTAAAATCTATTAAAATGACGTCAGAAAAAATAAATGAACCTCATACTAATCACGATCACAATCATCGGCATCCCTTGTTAAGGTGGTGTCTTTGGGTTTGGATGCGTAGGGCAAGGTCTGTATCATGTCTTGCACGAAACGCAAGGAGTGAAGGCAGAGATAAAAAAGATTTGTGTAAAGACTAAAAACAAACAACGGCCACTGGCCGAAGATCTTTTTACTTTTAATAAAGAGGAGATTCTGAATAATCCAGACATCGATGTGGTGGTCGAGTTAATCGATGATGCCGATGCCGCTTTTGAAATCGTGAAAACTGCTCTTCAAAATGGAAAATCTGTAGTGACGGCCAATAAAAGAATGCTGGCAGAACACCTCGAAGAAATTTATCAACTGCAAAAGAAATACAACAAAGCGGTACTCTACGAAGGATCTGTTTGTGGAAGCATTCCTATTTTGCGCAACCTAGAAGAATACTATGACAATGATTTACTCAACAGCATTGAGGGGATATTCAATGGCTCCACCAACTTTATCCTCACCAAAGTTTTTGAAGAGAAGAAGAATTACACAGATGCCTTAAAACAAGCTCAAGACCTTGGCTTTGCCGAATCTGATCCGAGCCTGGATGTGAAGGGGTTTGATCCAAAATATAAATTGGTCATTGCAATTGCTCATACATTCGGGGTCTTTGTTAGACCCGAAGAAGTAATCAACATTGGTATCGATAAAATTTCTGATTTGGATTTGAAATTTGCGCGTGAAAACAATTACACCATCAAATTAATAGCTCGCGCCTTCAAGGAAGGTGGAAAAGTCTTTGGATTCGTAGCTCCGCAGTTTATAGAGTCAACAAATCCGTTGGCCTCTGTACGAAACGAATTCAATGCCGTACAAGTACAAGGCGCTTTTGCCGAGAAGCAACTATTTATTGGTAAGGGGGCAGGAAGTTATCCAACAGGATCAGCAGTATTATCCGACATTTCAGCCCTTTCTTATGATTATGCCTATGAATATAAAAAGAGAAACCAGCTCGGGAATTTAGCTTTCTCGAATGATCTCTTAGTGGAGGTCTTTGTGAGCTTTGATCAAGAAAACACAATCAAGATTCAGGATTTTGATCAATTTGAATCGGGCTATTCAGCCAATGGCAAACAATATATGGTTGGGTTGGTGAAGTTGCCAAAACTTAAGGAATGGAGTCAAACTCCAGGTGTGGGCATTATATTAGCGCCAAATGCAAAATTTGTTTCAGTGGCTAGGCAAAAGGAAAAGCTCCAGCTAGTCTAAAGGACTGAAAATTGCTTAAATAAGTTAAACAGCCTTGCTTCCACAAGGCTGTTTTTTTATGATTATTCGAGAAACCTTTACCTCGGATAACCAAGAATTCTGCCAAATAAAAAAACAAGCGTCAACGCCCCTTTGTTTTACTACAAAAAATGACTTGTTTCTATAAGTTTCTGCCTTCTCTCGATATATTTGTGACCTGTTAAAATAACCTTTCAATGCTAGTTACTACTTCCATCGTGGCGTTTACCATCATCATTTTGATGCTGGTGGCGGTATTGTTGTTTGCTCAAAAGAGTTTGGTGCAGTCCGGGCCGGTAAAAATTGTTATTAATGGCGAAAAAACCATTACCGTATCAGCGGGTAGTTCACTTCTTTCAACCCTTGCTAACGAAAAGATATTTCTACCCTCCGCCTGTGGTGGTGGTGGCACTTGCGCCATGTGTAAGTGCGTAGTCGAAGCCGGTGGTGGAGATGTATTGCCAACTGAACTTGGCCACCTCACCCGTCAGGAGAAAAAAGAAAATGTACGCCTGGGCTGTCAGGTAAAAGTTAAGCAAGATCTTACCATTCGTATTCCCGATGAGATTTTTGGAATCAAAAAATGGGAGTGCGAAGTTGTTTCTAACTATAACGTATCTACGTTCATAAAAGAGTTTGTAGTGAAGCTACCTCCGGGAGAAACATTGAAGTTCGAAGCTGGTGGTTATATACAGATTGATGTACCGGCCATTAATGTTGATTTTAAAACAATGGACATCGCACCTCATCCCGAACTAGGTCATAAGCCCGGTGTTTTTCAAAGCGATTGGGATAAGTTTAAGTTATGGGATCTGAAGATGAAAAATGAAGAGCCCATCTTCAGGGCTTACTCAATGGCCAATCACCCGGCAGAAGGAAACATTGTGATGTTGAACATACGAATTGCGACTCCACCATGGGATCGCGCCAATAATAAATGGATGGAAGTTAATCCAGGTATTTGTTCATCGTATGTGTTTTCGCGTAAGCCTGGGGATAAAGTAACTATCTCAGGTCCTTATGGGGAATTCCATATTAATAAGACACAACGCGAAATGATTTATGTGGGGGGTGGTGCCGGCATGGCTCCCCTGCGTGCGCAGATATTCCATTTGTTTCACACGGAGAAAACCAATCGCAAAGTTTCCTATTGGTATGGTGGCCGTTCTAAGAAAGAGCTTTTCTACACCGATCATTTCCGCAACATCGAAAAGGATTTCCAAAACTTTAAATTCCATATAGCTCTTTCAGAGCCGTTGCCTGACGATAATTGGAAAGTAAAAAAATCCCTTGACGACAAAGAGTCTGACGGATATACCGGATTTATTCACAAATCATTATTTGATAACTATCTGAAAGAACACCCCGCTCCTGAAGATGTAGAATACTATTTGTGTGGCCCACCTATGATGAACGCGGCCGTTTTGAAAATGCTGGACGACATGGGTATACCAAAAGAGAATGTAAGATTTGATGACTTTGGCGGGTAAAAATTCAACTAGCTAAAGTTTAAGAAACCCTTTGGTCAAATTAGCCGAGGGGTTTTTGCTTTATGAGGGCTTTCCTACTCTTTTGTAAGCTTTTGATTACTTTTAAAGTACAAATGACAATTGAAGCAATAAAAAATATTGTAACACCAATCCTTTTGAGGAACAAAGTAAAAAAGGCTGCCTTATTTGGTTCTATGGCTAGCCAGACTTTTTCCCCTGATAGTGATGTAGACATTCTGGTTGAACTAGATGAATCTCATAGTCTTTTGGATTTTATTGGCATCAAGTTAGAACTAGAGGACGCGCTACATAAAAAAGTTGATTTAGTAGAATATGAGACCATTAAACCTGCTCTTAAAAAGTATATTCTAAAAGATCCAATTACAATTTATGGGTGAGAAGCGCGATGTAAACCATTTCTTAGACGACATCACAGAGTCAATTGAAAAAATAAATGCTTATTCAAGCCACCTAACTGAAGAAGAGTTCCTGACTAATTTTGAAAAGCAAGACGTGATAAAAACAAGATTAAAAGACTAAGCATGGATCTCCTCCTCTTCTTCTCCCCCGTTGACGAAAATGTTTATTCAGAAATAGGATCGGCAAATTCGGTTTATAAAAACATCAAAGTCTATGGTGAGAAAATGCCATCCTACAAAGATGCACACATCGCTATTTTTGGAATCAATGAAGAAAGAGGAACTAATACAAACAAAGGATGCTCCAAAGCTGCTGATGAAATCCGCAAGAAGTTTTACAATCTGAAAAAGGGAACGGGCTCCTATAATATTGTTGACCTTGGAAATTTAAATCCAGGAATCGATCTGGATGAAACCTATGTTCGAATAAGTGAAGTCTGTCGAATGCTTTTGGAAAGCAATGTGTTACCTGTCATTATTGGTGGCTCACAAGATCTGGATATTGGCCAGTACCGCGGATACGAAGAAATG
This sequence comes from Bacteroidia bacterium, assembly GCA_043750455.1. Taxonomy (GTDB): domain Bacteria; phylum Bacteroidota; class Bacteroidia; order Cytophagales; family Cyclobacteriaceae; genus ELB16-189. The sequence continues at coordinate 7,276 of JAYVBN010000067.1, forward strand.
GAAAAACTGGTGAGCTTGCTCAACGTAGATGCCTTTCTTGATTTAGAAGATGGAAAAGATCAACCCATGTCAAGGCAACACATCAACAAGATACTATTGCACGAACCTAATTATCTTTTTAGCTATACGCACTTAGCCCATCAAACCTATTTAATCGATCCACACTCTGCGGCCATTTTAGAGAAACTTTATTTTGAAGCCTTCAGGATTGGACAGATGCGGACAAACTTACAAGAGATGGAACCCGCCATACGCAATGCCGACATGCTTTCATTTGATATCACAGCTATTCGCTCTTCTGATGCGCCCGGCAATGTAAACGCACAACCTTTCGGGCTGACAGGGGAAGAAGCTTGTCAAATCTGTTGGTATGCGGGGCTGAATGAAAAACTAAGCTCCATTGGCTTTTATGAATACAATCCCCTCAAAGATGACGACCAGAAAAAAACAGCATCAGTAATTGCCACTATGATCTGGTATTTTCTCGAAGGATATTATCATCGTAAAAATGAACAGGACTTTAGAGCCAACGATTTTATAAAGTATGTGGTATCCATGCCGGTGGAACCCGAGACCATAGCCTTTTTTAAAAGTAAGTTCACCGAAAAATGGTGGATGGAAGTGGCTTACAACAAACCAGGTGCAAAGTACCCGCGCAACAGTGTTGTGCCATGTAGCTATGCCGACTATCAAACTGCAACCAAAGGTGAAGTTCCCGGCCGGTACATCAGCACATTGGCAAAGTTGAGTTAATAAAATTTGCCACAGATTTCACTGATTAATATTTTATCAGTGACTCAGTGGGCTTACATAAACCTTAAAGTATGTTATTTAAAATCTATCTTCTCATTTTTACTGTGGTGTTTTCAAGTTGTACCACTTTTCTCACCGATCCTCAAAAGATCATTGACAAATCCATTAAGGCTGCCGGAGGCGATAAGTACTTGAAATCAACTATCGAATTTGATTTTCGCAATCGACATTATGTAGCGAAAAGAGATGGTGGTAGTTTTTCATATGAACGGATTTTCAAGGATTCCATGGGAACCATTCGCGATATCGTTTCCAATAAAGGCCATGTAAGGGAAATCAATAGCATGATAGAAGTTTTACCAGATTCGATGAGTGTGAAATACACGGCCTCTACAAATTCAGTAATCTACTTTGCGCTCTTGCCGTATGGATTGAATGATCCGTCCGTAAAGAAGGAATACCTGGGCGATACCATGATCGAAAACCAGATATTTTATAAAGTAGAAA
>JAYVBN010000068.1:0-2331 GCA_043750455.1 Bacteroidia bacterium
ATTAATTACAAAACCGCTTACAAAACGATTTACACAAATCATTAATGAAACAAATCGGTGTATGCAAACTTTGTTGCGGCTTGCTGCGCGGGGAATTTGCTATACATTCATGATAGCTTAGGAAGAGCACAGAAATTTCAAGCTCCATATATGTTTAAAAACTACCTTAAGATTGCCCTGCGCTCCATGTGGAGGAGTAAGGTGCATTCGTCTATAAATGTCCTTGGCCTTAGCCTTGGTATTGCCTGTTGTATTTTTGATCGTGCTGTTCGTGAAAGATGAATGGACGTTTGACACCTTTCATTCAAAAGCCGATCGCATTTACAGAGTTTATGCCCGCGAAGACTGGGGTGAGAATCAGCAATTTTTCAACACGACCACACCTTTTCCTATTGGGCCGACATTGAAAGATAATTTTCCCGAAGTAGAGTCTCAAGTAAGATTTAATAAAATAGGTGCGATTATAAAAGTTGGTGAAAGTCAATTTGCCGAGACCGTTTCTGTTGGCGGTCAGGATTTTTTAAGCATGTTTGATTTTAGATCGTTAGCTGGTGACAAGGCAACAGCATTGAAATGACAAAACAACGTGGTGATAACTTCATACTTGGCTCAGAAACTATTTGGAGATAGCGATCCTATCGATAAAGTAATCTCCATTCAACTGAACGAAGTATTTCAGGAGTTTGCCGTAAAGGCTGTACTCGAAAACATACCGATTAACTCCAGCATTCAATTTGGTATCTTGATTTCGGATTTGAATTATCCGCGATTATATAATGCTGAAGTTCTCACTTTTGCCTGGTTTAATATTAATCCGGAAACATATGTATTGTTGCAAAGTGGAAAAGATCCAGCGGATGCAGAGAAAAAATTTCCTTCCTTGTTTCGCACCATATTGGGTGAGGAGGAATTTAAGAATAGCAAATATGCTCCAGGGCTTCAACCTCTTACTTCTATCCACTTGGATACCAACTATCCAGTGGGCATAGCGTCTGTTAGCAACCCCAAGTACTCTTATATCCTGGCTATCATTGCGGTTCTTATTCTTTTAGTGGCTTGTATCAACTTTGTTACGCTATCGGTTGGCCGCTCCATTCAAAGAGCCAGGGGAAGTTGGTATTACAAAAGTAGTAGGGGCGGAGCGTATTCAATTGATAGTTCAATTTATTGGTGAGGCAGTGATTGTTACGTTGACAGCACTCGCTGTTGGTATATTACTTTCAATTGTTGGTCTTCCTTTATTTAATGATCTCGCTGCAAAAAATCTTCAGATGAAGCCTGACGGCTTTATGTTTATGATCGCTTTGTCACTCGTTGCCATCATTGGATTGATTGCAGGCAGTTATCCGGCCTCTGTACTTTCTAACTTCAAGCCCATCGCCATCCTAAAAGGAAACTTTCATGGTGGTAGCCTGCCTGCCGGACAGGCAGGTAAACAAGGTTTGCGTAAAGTGTTGGTTGGTGTGCAATTAATCCTGTCTATTTTTCTCGTTTCAAGTGCGTTGGTGATGAAAGATCAATTGGAGTATCTGCAAAATAAAAACCTGGGCTTCAACCGCGAACAATTACTGGTTGCCCAACTAAACATTCCACGTGGTGCCCGCTTAGCAGAGCGAGTGAAGAAAGGATTTGAAATGGCCGAGCAGTTTAAAATTGAATTGGCAAATTTTAATGATGTCAGCTCCGTTTGTGCGGCATCACATGATTTTGGTAACGGAGGTTGGATGAATGTCGGTTATACAGATGACAACAATAGTTACCGAACGTTTGATGTTAACATTGCCGATGATGATTACATCCCTACGCTGAAAATGGAAATGGTGCTTGGAAGAAATTTTTCGGATGACAACACCTCTGATGTTCGCAGGGCCATTATCGTAAACGAAGCGTTTGTAAAGGAGTATGGTTGGGCAGACCCTGTCGGAAAGCGCATTCCGGGTAAAGGCTTTGCAGACCATGAAATAATTGGGGTAGTAAAGGATTTTAATTATGCATCGCTCTACACTAAAGTATCGCCCCTGGTACTAACCATGGATGCCACCATCCCACTAAGTGGTTCAGAGAATATTAATATCGATAATTCTCCTATTCCTAAGTTGATGGTGCGGTTGAAACCCGGAAATATGTCGAACACAATTGAAGAGATAAAGGTTGTATGGGAAAGGATCACGGGGGAAGAAGAGTTTTCCTTCACTTTCGTGGATCAGGCATTAGACGCTCAATATAGAAATGATCAAAACCTTGGCAAGATTGTAACCATCGCTACCTTGATTGCCATGATCATCGGGAGTCTTTGGTTTGTATGCACTTGCTTCGTTAGCGATGCAAAAT
>JAYVBN010000069.1:0-4308 GCA_043750455.1 Bacteroidia bacterium
GAGTCCCGGCTGTTCCTACCCAATGAAGAGCAACGAACCCTGCTGAACCTGTTTCAAATCACCTGAATTTCTGGGTGACCCAGCGCGGAAGACGGGAAAGAGTATAACTAAGTAGATTTTCAAATCAATACTGAATTTAAGAATACAAGATAGGGTTATGAATTTGGGAAGAAAAATCGATACGGTTGATACTTTATAAAATACCTTTATTGAAGGGAGGGGGAAGTTGTTTGTTTTTTACTGAAGCATCTTCAATAATGTAGTAAGTCTACTTTTAAGGTTTCTGCGATCCACAATGAAATCAAGAAACCCGTGGTCAAGAACAAATTCAGCGCTTTGAAATCCTTTAGGCAAATCCTTGCCAATAGTTTCTTTAATAACGCGCGGGCCGGCAAAGCCAATTAGAGCACCAGGCTCTGAAATATTAAAATCTCCTAGCATGGCATAAGATGCGGTTACTCCTCCGGTCGTTGGATCTGTGAGTAAAGAGATGTAGGGAACTTTAGCTTCCGCTAACAGCGCAAGCTTCGCGGAGGTTTTGGCCATCTGCATAAGTGATAGGCCAGCCTCCATCATTCGTGCCCCCCCTGATCTTGAGATCATGAGAAAAGGTGTTTTTGTCTTGAGAGCGTGATCTATGGCGCGGGCAATTTTTTCGCCCACTACAGATCCCATCGATCCGCCAATAAAATTGAAGTCCATGCAGGCGACCACAAGATTAATATTATTCATTTTACCGTAGGCTGAACGAACGGCATCTTTTAATTCAGTTTTAGCCTGCGACTCTTTTATTCTTTTTGGGTAGGGCCGAGTGTCCACAAACTTCAGCGGGTCAGCTGATTCCATATTAGGATCGAGTTCGATGAACTCATTGTTGTCAAATAAAATTTCGAAGTATTCTTCAGAGCCGATTTTTACATGGTGGTCTTCCTCGGGCACTACATACGCGTTACTCTTTAACTCCCTGGTATGGATGATCTTTCCTGCTGGCGACTTAAACCATAATCCATCGGGTACTTCCCGTTTGGATTCTGTGGGAGTCATTATTCCTTTATCGGTGCGTTTGAACCACGGCATTTGAAATTGTTTAGTTCTTAAAATCAGGAAAACCTGGCAGTTTTAAAAGTTAAGGTGTTACTTGTTACCTTTTAGGTGGTCAAGTTGAGACGAAAGGTTCTTTGCCTCAGAGAACGCAACCTCGGTCTTTTGTAAACGATTTTCCAGGTTTTCCTTTAAGGATTTTAATTTCTGAGAAACCTTAATGACCTTTTTTTCTTTTTCAGTTTTTGTCATCGCCCTTAAGTTGTTTTATTTTCAATTCGTTCTCGAAAATCTCAGCTTTATAAAGTTCATTCTTTTTGGTGATTTTTTCAATTAGTATTTTCAAGCTTTGTACATAGTTGATGATAACCGGATGACCCCATATATCCTCATCTATTTTTCCAATCTCTTTTTCAGTTTCGTAAACGGCAGATTCATTTAACAAAATTTCCTTGGCAAGCTCACCAATTCTTTCTTCGATTTTTTGAATCTGCCGCTCACGACCAGTCATTCCTACTGTTTAGTATCTAACAACTCAAATCTTAGCCAAAAATGGCAAGAAATTGGTCGCGACCACTTCATTATTCTTAATTCGTTATTCATCATTCTACATTCAAAAAATTGAATTTCAATTTAGAATGATGAATGCTGAATGATGATTTTTGAAGTATCGCCCATTTCACCTTTTTGGTTCTGGCTTGCCCAGTTTAGGAGTTATGCTACATCAATCGAACTATCGAGGTAAACCTCCTGAATAGCATTTAAAATTTCCACACCTTCTTTCATCTGTCTCTGGAAAGCTTTTCTTCCGGATATTAATCCCATACCACCAGCTCGTTTATTAATAACGGCTGTTCGCACGGCATCAGCAAGATCGCTTGCTCCTTTGGATTCGCCACCTGAATTAATCAAACCTGCGCGACCCATATAACAGTTAGCAACCTGATAGCGGCACAGATCAATTGGGTGATCTGAAGTCAACTGTGTATAAATGCGTTCATCTAATTTACCGTACGTGGATCCTCCCGTGTTGAGTGCTTTGTATCCACCGTTGTTCTCAGCAAGTTTTTGTTTAATGATGTCGGCTTGTATGGTTACACCAAGATGATTTGCCTGACCAGTTAAGTCAGCCGAAACGTGATAGTCTTTTCCGTCTTTTTTAAATGCATTATTACGAGTGTAACACCAAAGTATGGTAGCCATTCCTAATTGATGAGCTTCTTCAAAGGCTTTTGCTACTTCCACTATTTGCCGTGTTGAGTTATCTGATCCGAAATAGATAGTAGCACCAACAGCAACAGCTCCAAGGTTCCAGGCTTCGCGTACCGATCCAAACATGATTTGGTCAGCCTTGTTAGGATAGGTGAGCAATTCATTGTGATTGATTTTCACAATAAATGGAATTTTGTGAGCATACTTTCTAGACATTATAGCAAGGTTGCCAAATGTTGTAGCAACTGCATTGCAACCTCCGGCAATTGCGAGCTTGATAATATTTTCAGGATCGAAATAGATTGGATTTTTTGCAAAAGATGCTCCGGCACTGTGCTCTATTCCCTGATCAATTGGTAAGATGGATAGAAATCCTGTTCCGCCCAAGCGCCCATGATCAAACATAGCACCAAGGCTTTTGATCACTTGCGTGCTTCGGTTAGACTGAATAAAAATTCTATCGATAAAATCTGATGTAGGGAGATGGATCTGATCTTTAGAAATAGTCTTGCTTTTATGATCAAGCAGGAACTTGGCATCTTTACCAAGGATTTTAGAAATGTTGAGTTTTGCTTGTTTTGCCATGGTGGTTTTTGTGAGAGTCAAATATAAGCGGATGGGTCAAACCATCCAAAATTGGAGAAATGACGCTTGCTAGTAATGAAAAACCCATTTTGAGGGGACAAAAATTTGGTGTCTCTTCAAAATGGGATTCAAACGATTTAATTCGATTATTTAGCCGAAATATTGGCCAGTTTTTCCTTGATCCTTGCTGATTTGCCCTGGCGACCAACCATATAGTAAAGTTTGGCTCTGCGTACTTTTCCAGACTTCATTACTTCTATTTTATCAATGCTAGGGCTTAACAAAGGAAATATCCTTTCTACACCAACGCCATTGGAAACTTTTCTTACGGAGAAACTCTCACCATTTGTGCCTTTACCTCTGCGGGTTAATACAACACCTTGAAACTGCTGAACCCTCTCTTTGTTACCCTCGCTGATCTTAACATGTACGTTTACAGTGTCGCCAGCTTTGAAATCAGGGAGATTAGTTCTTTTTGCTGCTAACTCCTGCTCTACAAACTTTATTAAATCGGCCATGATACTCGCTTTTTAAAATGGACTGCAAATGTAGGGAAAGAATTGGGAATTGAGAATACTGAATTGAGAATTTATGCCTTTGAATCATCGTTTTCCGAAGGTTTTATCAACTCTGGCCTTCTTTCTTTAGTTCTACTAATGGCTTTTTCATATCGCCATTCTTCAATTTTAGACTGATGGCCAGACAGGAGTACATCAGGTACTTTCCATCCTTTGTATTCGGATGGCCTTGTATAAACAGGTGGAGCTACCAAACCATCCTGAAAAGAATCTGTCAGGGCTGAGGTCTCATCTGATAATACGCCAGGGATGAGCCGTATGATCGAATCGGCAACAACAGCGGCAGCCAATTCGCCACCGGAAAGCACGTAATTTCCAATGCTGATTTCGCGCGTAATGAAATGCTCCCGCACGCGTTCATCAACACCTTTATAGTGGCCACACAGAATAATTAAATTTTGTTTGAGACTTAATTCGTTGGCTATAGATTGTGTGAGTAACTCACCATCCGGACTCATGTAGATGACTTCATCATATGATCTTTCAGATTTTAGTTTGGAAATGCAAAGATCAATTGGTTCGATCATCATCACCATACCAGCCCCACCTCCGAAGGCGTAGTCGTCCGTGCTTTTATGCTTGCTGGTTGAGTAAGGTCTTAAGTCATGGATTTCAATTTCTACTATTCCCTTTGACTGCGCTCGCTTAAGAATAGAATCCGAGAAGGGACTATCTAACAGCCGAGGCAAACAGGTAATGATATCGATCCTCATCGGACTTAATTTATGAATTTAGATGCTGCACTTATAGCTCCAAAAACCCTTCGGGTAACTCTGTTAGTATTTTTCTTTTTCGATTTGTTTACGCTTTTAATAAAAGGTCCATTTACAGGAATAAGAACTTCTCTACCCGAGCGATCGATTGAAAGAAGTCGATTTGCACCTGATTCAAC
>JAYVBN010000070.1:0-3153 GCA_043750455.1 Bacteroidia bacterium
TTTCTTTGCCAGACTTACAATATCTTTTATAGGGGCAATATTGCCGCTCATCGAATAAACAGATTCAAAAACAATAAGCTTTGGTAATGATGGATCAAGTGATTCAAGAATCTGCTTCAGATGCTCAACATCATTATGCCTGAAAACATGCTTCTCGCATCCACTTGCTTTTATTCCTTCAATGATAGACGCATGGTTTCGTTCGTCAGATATAAAAACACAACCAGGAAGTATTTTTCCCAACGTACTTAGTGCAGTGAGGTTTGCCAGATAGGCTCCATTAAATAGTAGTGCAGATTCTTTTTTATGCAAATCAGCCAGTGTTTGTTCCAACTCCCGATGATGAATAGTAGAGCCAGAAATATTGCGTGTTCCGCTGCTACCAACACAACTCTTATGGGCTACGAAAGATAATTTGCTTATCACCTCTTCGTGAATACTCATGCATAGATAATCATTGGAGCACCAGTTTATAGCCGACTTTTTCTTGCCCTGTTCATCTTCGTAATAAAATTTAGGAAAATGCTGAGCAGATTTATTTACATCAAGAAAGTAGCGATAGTTACCATCCCTTTTTAGTTGATCAATCTTCTGTGCAAAGAATGAATCGTATTCGACTGATTTCTTATCAATTATTTCCATGATGTCGCAATGCAAAATCACCGAAGCTTTCTCCCTTCTGACGTTTGTTTTTAAAGTTAGAAAATAGTTTGTCAAGCTCTGTCAGGATTGCATTTTCATTCAGACTCTCCTTGTATAGTTTATTAAGACGCTGGCCCTGGTGATCGCCACCTAGGTGCATATTGTAATGACCTAAGGCGGTTCCCACAAAACCAATCTCTGCTACATACGGACGCGCACAACCGTTGGGGCAACCCGTCATGCGGATGATGATGTCCTCTTCTTTCAAACCATGCTTGTCCAGCAACGGCTCAATCTTTGTAATCAAAGACGGCAAGTAGCGTTGCCCTTCCGCCAAGGCAAGCGGGCACGTACTTAAGGCCACACAAGCCAATGAATTTTTACGAATGGTCGATGCTCCTTCGGTATGAAGTGCGATCTTGTATTTCTCTAGTATATTTTGAATAGCAGTTTTGTTTTTCTCCTTAATGTCAGATAGAATTAGATTTTGATTGCAGGTAAATCTAAAGTTCGCCTTTCCCGTTTTTGCTACTTCGAGCAATGCTGATTTTAATTCAAGCTCGTTATCATCCAGAATTCTTCCGCTCTCAACAAAAACAGTGTAGTACCAAAGGCCTTTGTCGTTTTGATGCCATCCGTATAAATCTGTGCGCTCGTTAAACTTATACTCCTTGGCTGGCTCCAGTTTAAACCCAATTCGTTTCTCCAGTTCATCTTTGAACCACCTGATACCGTATTTATCAATTGTGTATTTAAGGCGAGCTAACTTTCTATCTGCTCGGTTTCCGAAATCACGCTGAACAGTAAGCACCTCATAAATTGTTTTCAGTGTCTTCTCTTCGCTGTTGCAAAATCCAATGACGGTAGCGAGCCGTGGATACGTTTCGCTGTTTCCGTGCGTGGCCGACAAACCTCCGCCAAGTCCAATGTTGAATCCTAATAATTTATTGTTTTCAATAATGGCAATAAGCGCCATGTCATTGGCAAAAACATCCACATCGTTATTAGGTGGGATGGCAATGGCAATCTTAAATTTACGAGGAAGAAATCGATCCTGATACAATGGATCTTCTTCATCCTTCTTATCAAAAATCTTCTCTTCATTCAACCAAATCTCATAATATGCTTTTGTCTTTGGCATCAGCATCTCACTGATCTTATCCGCATATGCAAATACTTTCTCGTGAATGGGTGATTGTTTTGGATGCGAGGCACACACCACATTGCGGTTTATATCTCCGCAGGTGGCGATTGAATCCAATTTACTTTTGTTAAATGCCCGAATGGTGGGTCTTATCTTTGATTTAAATATTCCATGAAGCTGTAAGGTCTGGCGTGTAGTGATTTTGATTACGCCTGTAGAATTTTCTCCTGCTATCTCATGTGTAGCAATCCATTGTTCTGGTGTAAGAAAACCACCCGGCAAACGAAGGCGTATCATGAAAGAATATAATCGATCTAATTTCTTTTCAGCACGTTCCTCACGCACATCGCGGTCGTCTTGCTGATACATGCCATGAAATTTAATCAGGGCCTGATCATCTTCACGAATGGCTCCGGTAACTTCATCTTTCAGACTCTCCTGAATCGTTCCTCGTAGACCTTTGCTATCCTTTTTTATTTTCTCAATAGGAGAAAGGCTTATTTTTTCTGACATGATCAATTACAATTTAATAAACATCCTTCGCATACCTACCCTCTTCTACCAGCACATCCAAGAAAGCCTGAGCCTGTTCCACTGTTTTGTCTCCATACTTCTGAATAATTTCCAATAGTGTATTTTCAACATCGGCACACATTGGGTCTTTTGAACCACACACAAATAAAAATGCTCCGGAACTTAACCATTCATACAATTCTTCGGCTTGTTCACGCATTTTGTGCTGCACGTATACTTTCTCCTTCTGATCACGGGAAAAAGCAGTGTTGACTTTTGTCAATACACCTGTGTTGACATGATTCTGTATCTCAGTTTGATATAGGAAATCACTAGTGAAATGCTGCTCGCCAAAGAATAGCCAGTTCCTTCCACTTGCTCCAGTCGCATCGCGCTCTTCTATAAAAGCACGAAAAGGAGCAACACCAGTACCTGGTCCAATCATAATAATGTCTTTATCGCCTGCTGGTAAGCGGAATTGAGAATTCTTATGGATATAAAATGCAAATGAAGAATTTTCAGATAACTGCGCGAGGTAATCAGAGCAAAGTCCATGATGAACTTCTTCATTGAGTGTAAAACGATCACGAGCGACTGTGATATGAACTTCCCCTGAATGCGCTGACAGCGAAGAGGAAATAGAATATAGTCGAGGTGTGATCGGTTCTAAAATCCCCAGGACTTCGTCAAACTGAGTTACGTCCTTGACGGGATAAATCTTTAGCAGGTTTAGCAAATCAATTCGTGTAGAAGGAATTTCCTGCTGTACAATGGCAGCATATTTTGTCACCACGCGCTCAGGCAGATAGACAATGTTTAATCTCTTTTTAAGCAAATCAACAATGGTTGACTCT
>JAYVBN010000071.1:0-2578 GCA_043750455.1 Bacteroidia bacterium
CTTTTAACTTCTCTTCTTCTATCTTGTCAAACAAAAAAACAGGAAACAATAGTAGTAGCTGAGGAAAATATAAGCGCCAATCCCGACTTGGCGTCAATCGGCAAAATCAAATTATCAGAATATGGATTTTTCAAAGAGCCTCTCGAAGACCTTTCACCGACAGAAGGCGTAATACCCTACTCTCTCAACTCTGCGCTGTTCTCGGACTATGCTTATAAAAAACGTTTTATAAAAATTCCATCTTCTGCAAAAGTCAAATATAATTCGGATGATGTTTTTGAATTTCCGGACGGAACAGTGCTAATAAAGAACTTCTATTATCCATCTGATTTCAGAAATCCAGAAAAAGACATTCGCATTCTTGAAACACGATTGCTCATTCATGACAGCGGCACCTGGAAAACATTGCCCTACATCTGGAACAATGAACAAACGGAAGCCTACTTAAGCATTGCCGGAAAAAGTATTAATGTTTCGTGGACACACTTTGATGGCAGCGCGCGACAAGTAAACTACTCTGTGCCCAACATGAACCAATGCAAAGGCTGTCACTTGCGTGGTGACAAAGTGATGCCGATTGGTCCATCGGCAAGGCAATTGAATGGTAAGCACAATTACATTTCAGGAAATCAAAATCAACTCGTTCATTGGGCAGAGTTAAATGTTCTTGAGGGTATGCCAGCACTCGATCAAGTTCCTGCTTTGGCAGCCTATGAAAACATATCTGAATCAATTGACAACAGGGCACGTGCCTGGCTCGAAATCAATTGCGCGCATTGTCACCGTGCAGATGGGCCGGCAAAAACAAGTGGTCTTCATCTATTGGCAAATGTTACCGATCAATCGAAAATTGGAATTGGCAAAGCTCCGGTGGCAGCAGGAAAAGGTTCTGGAAACTTGCTCTATGGAATTGTTCCTGGCAAACCGGATGAATCTATTTTACAATTTAGGATTGAATCTGTTCACCCTGGTATCATGATGCCCGAACTTGGCCGTAAACTCAAACACGAAGAGGGTGTTGCGTTGGTGAGGCAGTGGATTAGTGAGATGAAGCCTTGAGCAAGCGCTTGTGTGATTACGATTTCTTACTTTCTGTTTATTGCCTTAGAAAATAAAAAATAGTCAACGATGAAAATCAAGAATACGCGTCTATTGATTTTTCTTCTTTTACTTGCCAGTAAAAGTTTTTTGTTTGCGCAAATCTCCACCGAAAAACCAAACATACTTTGGATTTCAGTGGAAGATATTAGTCCACTGCTTGAAGTGTATGGTGACAAGAGTATCAATACTCCAAACATTGATCGGCTTGCTAAGGAAGGAATAACTTTTACAAATGCCTTTGCAACTGCTGGCGTATGCGCACCCAGCCGGAGTTCCATTATAACGGGCATGTATCCTGTGAGTATTGGCACGCATAACATGCGCACAGGTCCGCATTACGCCTATCGTGAGCCCGAGGCAGAAACCTATAAAAGTTACATTGGTCTGAAAGACATTCGTGGAAGAAATGTGCCAGAGTATGCTGCCGTTCCTCCACCATATGTAAAGGTCTTTACAGAATACTTGAGAGCTGCGGGTTATTTTACAAGCAACGCAGCAAAGACCGATTACCAATTCAACTCACCGATCACTGCCTGGGACGAAATTGGAAAAGATGCTCATTATAAAAACCGGAGTAAAGGGCAATCGTTTTTTTCAGTTTTCAATCATGAAATAACTCATGAGTCAAGAGTATTTATGAAGAAGGCAGATCCCATGTTATCAGAGCCTCAACAGGTAAGAATTCCAAAATATTTTCCTGATCTCCCAATAGTCCGTCAGGATGTAGGCCGTGTGTATTCAAATATTATTGAACTAGATCAACAGATTGGAAAATTATTGGATGATCTAAAAGCCGAAGGCCTGCTGGATAAAACTATTATTTTTTTCTGGTCCGATCATGGAGGTCCATTGTTGAGGCAAAAGCGTGCCGTAGGTAATTCAGGATTACGCGTGCCACTCATTGTGAGGTTGCCAAATGGCGCCATGGCTGGAACAAAAGTTGAAGATATAGTTTCACTGATGGATTTAGGTCCAACGGTCTTGTCGTTGGCCGGAATTAAACCGCCATCATACATGCATGGAAAAGCCTTTCTTGGTGCATACAAAACAAATATTCCTCATCACTACGCCTTTGGCTCTGCCGACCGGTTTGATGAAGCTGCAGATATGAGTCGCTCCGTAATCGATGGCCGATTTGTTTACATTAAAAATTTTCGCCCGGAATTGCCCTTACTTTATCGCAATGCGTACCGAGAACAAATTGATATGACTCGCACACTAATCGAAATGGATGAGCAAGGAAAACTAACAGGAGATGCCACCTATATTTTTATGAAAACTAAGTCAGAAGAAGAATTGTATAACCTGGCTAATGATCCGGATGAAATTCATAATCTTGCTCAGTTACCTGAACATCAGACAAAATTAAAGGAGATGCGAGCAGCATTAGGAGATTGGCAAATGGAAGTAAAAGATCTTGGCTTTATTCCCGAGTACGATCTGGTTAATATGATGTGGCCTGGCATGATACAACCAA
>JAYVBN010000072.1:0-3059 GCA_043750455.1 Bacteroidia bacterium
CTTTTTTGTTGCCAACTCCTTTGGCATGATCCGGATACCCCATAATTGCGCAACTATTTTGTATTTTTAATCATCAAAATATAACACATGAATAAGGCCACCATCTGCACACCGGAAGAAATGAACCGTCTTCAATATGTCGAAGAAAGCAAGATGACGTTTGAAGAACGGTTAAGGCTGGCTTTCAATATGCATGAACTATCTAAGCTAAACCCTCCACAGAGCAAAGTTAATTTTGAAGATGATGAAGATATCAAATGGATAACTCTTCCCATGATCAATAACAATAGTCAAAGCCAGCAATCTTAACATCACGACTTAATATTTTCCAATTCCTTAAGGCAAATATCCACTTCTTCTTCTGAATTAATGATCGAAGGAGTTAACCGCACATAGACTACCTTATAAGGCGAGGTGTTTGCAATAATATTTCTTTTCGTCATCAATTTCTTAACGACATCCTCCGGTTTCATTCCTTCGACTTCGAAACAATTGATTCCTGCAGATAAAGCCACCTCTTTCGGGGTGATTAATTTAATGTGCTTCATATTTGAAAGTCCTTCCTTTAGTTTTGAACTCAAGTCGTGGGTTCGATCAGATACTTTTGTCTTTCCGATTTTTAATTGGAACTCGAATGCTTCTATTAAGCCATACCGATGTTCGAATGAATGGAAACCACCTGGCGAACAAAGCTGACCAAAGGTGAGCTTATCAGCAGGATATAAATCAAGCCAAGCCATGTAGGCTTCAAAATCAAAAGATGGAATAGTTGGAGCCACCATATCCCAGGCATCCTTCTTTCCAAACAAAATACCAGTTCCCCGAGGACCAAAAATCCACTTGTGCGTTCCGGCTGCAAAAAAATCACAGCCTAGATCATACATGGAAACATCTTCTGTCCCAAAACCATGAACCCCATCTACACACAGGTAAATTCTGTCTGCCGTTCCTCTACTGGTATTTACTTCCTTGATCATGTCTGCAATAGCCCTGACTGGAGTCTTCACTCCAGTGCAGGAGTGAACATACGTGATCGCTATTATGCGTGTTCTTGGGGTCACTCCTTTCTTTAGCGCATTAACCATTTGATCGACATTAGCCTCAGCTGGGTTGTCATACAAGGCGACTCTTTTAATTACAGCCCCTGATTTTAGGGCAGCAAATTCCAATGATTTTTCTGTAGCGTAGTGATCGTGAGTGGTGGTCAGAATCTCATTCCCTAGCTTTAATTTTAATCCGTTATAGAGTACGGACAATCCCATGGTTGTGCTGTCTGTCAGAGCTATCTCCGAAGGATCGCATCCTAAGTATTGCGAGGCGATACTCCTGATTTCACCATCTGTTTTTTGAAATTTCTCCTCCCAGTACTCCACCGGGTTGTTATCAAAAGCTTCTCTATGTTTCGTAATGGCATCGCGAACTGTTTTAGGATGTGAGGCCAGTAGCATCTGCGACATGTGTATTCGATCACCCGTGAATAAGAATTGCTTTCGAATATCTGGCCAGGTATCGAATGATATTGATTCTTGTACTATAGATTCCTTCTCTGGCGAAGGCTGGCATCCTGAAAAGATTGTGCTTGCCCCGATGGCAAGTCCCGAATTGAATAAAAATTTTCTGCGATCCATATGCAATTATTTAGGTTTGATTAAAAGTCAAAGAATATAAATGTCAATCAACAAAACTAATCTTTACCGAAATCGCCCTAGATTCACAACGGTTTTTCTATGGCCTTAGTAAGCTCATCGTACCAGCTTGCTCCATACTTCCGCACGAGCGGATCTTTCAAAAATTTATAAAGCGGCACTTGAAGCGACTTGCCATAGGAGCACGCTGCAGAACAAATGCCCCATTTGTGATAGTTGACTGCTTCAAAGCCCTTCTTATTTTTTGTGATACGAATAGGATACAAGTGGCAGGAGATTGGTTTTTTGAAACTCACTTTCCCATCTAGGTAGGCTTGTTCAATTCCACATTTTAAAATTCCTTTTGCATCGTAATGCGAGTATGCACATTCCTTTCCTCCAATGGTAGGTGTAGAGTAATCCCCATCTTCATCCAGAATATAAGTTCCTTGTTCTTCAATTGCTTTTAATCCATCAGGTGTCAGATACGGTTTTACTTTTTCAATGATTTCATTCATAATAGGCAACTCTTCTTCTTCCAAAGGCGCGCCTAAATCTCCTTCGACACAACAAGCACCTTTGCACATTTCTAAATGACAGACAAACTCTACTTCTTTAATGTCATCCGAAACTAATACCTTTCCTACTTTTATCATTGCCTGTTAATTAAAAAGCCCAAATTGCAAATTTCGTGTTACTTCCACATCCTGTTTAATTGTCTTGGTCGACAAATTGTTTGAGAAAAAGCTCATGCTGTAAGTGGGTAACTCCAAAAGCCCGGAATCAAGTTTATGAATAGATGTAATTGCTCGTAAGCCAGCCGAACGAAGATTGCTTTTATAAATTTCAATTAATCTTTTATAAAACTGAAAGTTATTTTCGATTCCTTTCCCAAGATGATCCATGTCCTTATATCCGCCCAGATATTTTCTAATTTTTTCCGTATCATCTTTTAGGTAGTACCTGAAGTTAAGGTGTCTGTTTAATGCAAAGGTAAAAGGCATCAGGAAATTAAATCCCATTTTAGAAAGCACTTCAATTGTGTCAAACGGAATATCTAACGAAAACGGATCACATACACAAAAGACAGCCACCTTAAAATCTCCCTTACTGGCAGGGATATACAATTTGAGTTTATCAATTAATTCTTCCGGTTTGCCATTCATTAAAATCACATTCTTTTCTTTGTAGTATGTATTGACTCTGATCTTTAGGGCTTTGAATTGTTCTACATCGCGTTCACAAAAAACAAAACGGTTAATGGGTAAGTCTTGTGCCAACCCCATTAAGGGAGTTCCTGCGAAAATCTCGCGCTTCGCTCCTAATGAGTAAAGTCCGCTTCCTGAAAATAAGTCAACTAAAACAACTTCATTTGTGTTATCAGCCAAGTTGGTGACAAAGGCTGTCAAATATTCCTGGAGGATTTGAACTTTC
>JAYVBN010000073.1:0-7368 GCA_043750455.1 Bacteroidia bacterium
ATTCATTTGTTTTGCTGAAATGCTTGCCTCCAAAAAAGCCACGGTCGGCTGAGAAGGGAGATGGGTGAGCCGACATCAATACATAATGCTTCGAACGATTAATGATCTCTCCTTTCTTTTGTGCGTAAGCACCCCATAACATGAAGACAATATTTTCTTTTTCATCTGAGATTTTTTTTATAGCTGCATCCGTAAAGGTTTCCCAACCTTTATTTTGATGGGATCCGGCTGCTGAGGTTCTTACGGTAAGCGTTGCATTCAACAATAGCACTCCTTGCTTTGCCCATCTTTCAAGGTCACCAGATGACGGTATTGGTTTGCCTAAGTCTTTGTGTATCTCTTTGAAGATATTAAGAAGCGATGGTGGTAGCCGCATTCCATCGCGAACAGAAAAGCACAAGCCATTTGCCTGACCTGGGCCGTGGTACGGGTCTTGCCCGATAATCACCACTTTTACAGAATTGAAATCACAGCAATCAAACGCCCTGAAAATTTCCTTACCGGGAGGAAATATGGTTTGGGTGAGATACTCCTGTTTTACAAAGCTTGTAAGTTCTTGAAAATAAGGCTTTTCAAATTCCTCAAGCAGTTTAGCCTTCCAACTCGATTCAATCTTCACGTCTGTTGCCATTTCATTAAAATCATAATAACATACTTTCCTTCTGCGCTGTAAAATAGAAAAAAATGATACTTTTGAACAGATGATTGCAGAAATAACCAAAGGTGTAAAGGTAAGTGTGGAGACGGAATATCAACCTTCTTATTCCAGTCCCAGCCAATATCACTATGTTTTCACCTATCGCATCACCATAGAGAACCAAAGTGAATTCACTATTCAGCTGATGCGCAGGCATTGGCATATCCATGATGCCGGATTTAGCCAACGGGAAGTTGAAGGTGATGGTGTGGTTGGCCAACAGCCAGTTTTAGAACCCGGACAAACCCATCAATATGTTTCTGGTTGCAACTTAAAATCAGGCATTGGCAAAATGGTTGGCACCTATGAGATGGAGCGAATAGTGGACGGTTCCAATTTTCAAGTAAAAATTCCTGAGTTCATAATGGTAGCTCCTGTCCGGCTTAATTAAGCGAGGTCTTATTACTATTTGCCGATTATCGAATTTTGTATTCGGATTAATTCCCTAATTTTCAATTTCACCTATTGTTCATTCTGTGGCCAACTACCATCAGTTAAAAGCTCTTACCAGACATTGGCTCACTTCCGTTGATAAGCATTCTATACACTCACCTTTCTTTTTTGATTTTTATAACAAAGTAATCCTGGACAAGACCGATCCTGATCGCTTTAATGAAATCGAAAAATTGCGAACCAATCTGTTAGTCAATCCTTCTGAAATTGAACTAAACGATTTTGGCGCAGGTTCAAAAAAGCTAAGTGGCACCAAAAGAAAACTAAAGGATATTGCCGGCACCAGTCTTACGCCACCAAAATTTGCCAGGCTCTATCATAACATCATTAATTTCCAGGAAGCAAAAAATGTAGTTGAATTAGGAACCTCTTTAGGTGTAACCACGCTGTACCTGGCCAAACGTGAGGAATGCCACGTAACAACATTTGAAGGAAGTCATTCAGTGGCGAATGTTGCCCTGACTAATTTTGAATATTTTGATAAACGCAATATCGAACTTATAGAAGGCAATATTAATTCTACTCTATCGGAATTTGTTCAGAATCCAGCCAAGATCAATTTTGTTTTGATGGATGCTCATCATCAATACGAGCCAACCATGCACTACTTTGATCTTATGATGCGAAGATTAGATGAAAAAAGTATAGTGGTGCTGGATGACATCCATTGGTCGGAAGAAATGGAACGCGCCTGGAATGAATTACGATCAAGCCAACTTGTATACGGAAGTATAGATTTATTTCGATGCGGTATTTTATTTTTTGATCCAGACATAAACCGGCAGCATTTTGTGTGGACGCTATAACAAATGAAATAAGGGCATCTCTAAAAACCTTGCCTTTTATCACCTCAACCCTTCACCCTTCTCCGGAAGAGAAGGGTACAAGGAGTTTTTAGAGATGCCCACAAACACTATTTTTACGTCTTGAACCATTCTTAATGAGCGAATCCACACCAACTAAATCAAGTAACAAGGCAGCAATCGTTATTGCTTTGCTTTCCATTATTGTGATCATCCAAAGCATCAAAATCTACCTCGACTATAATCGCGATGTGGAGAAAACAGTTCAGATCGCCAACACAGAGGAAAATTTAGCAACTACTATGCAGCGGCTAAATGAGATAAAGACGGAGCTTGACCAGAAAATATTGGAAATAGAAAAACTCGGAGGCGATATTACCGATCTTCAGAAAGCAAAGGCCGAAGTGGATGCCCAATTGAAAAGGAGCACCACACGATCAGCAAAGGAAATACAACAACTGAAGGAAAGAGTAGAAGGCTATACAGAGCTTTTGAAAATCAAAGATGAAGAACTCGAAAAACTTAAATCTGTAAATAAGGAATTGTTTACAGAAAACAGGTCGCTGAAAACACAAAAGAATGTCCTTAACGATTCCATCAACAGTCTTGCTAAGAATAAAGCAGAACTTACCAACAAAGTAGCCATTGCCTCTCAGTTGAAGGCCGAGAATGTTTTGGTTATGTCTGTCAATTCAAAAGGGAAAGAGCGCGAATCGCCATTCAAAAACCGACAACTTGAAAAATTAAAGGTTGAGTTTGCCATTGCCGACAATAAAGTGGCGCCCATCGAAGGGATGAAGATTTTGATACGCGTAATCGATGAAAATGGCCAGGTGATTTTTGATGTAGCCAAAGGCTCAGGCACCTTTATACTTAACGGCAAGGAAGAATT
Source organism: Bacteroidia bacterium (assembly GCA_043750455.1). Lineage (GTDB taxonomy): Bacteria > Bacteroidota > Bacteroidia > Cytophagales > Cyclobacteriaceae > ELB16-189. The sequence continues at coordinate 2,846 of JAYVBN010000073.1, forward strand.
TTATACAGCCTCGCAGGAAATCCTCTTCGATAATACGCGTCAAAAATTGACCTATGTGTATGAAAAAGGTTCTGAATATACAGCCGGAAATTATACCGTTGAAATCTATACTGACGGGTATAAGATGGGAAGTATGCAGTTTGCAGTCAAATGAATCGGGGTTTGGGACTTAGGCCATGCCTGCGCTAAAGCTTCGGCAGGCAGGCATTGGGACTTAGGACTTAAGTATTGGCCTTACTTCTTTCGGAATACTATAGTGTCAGATGCCAGGAATGGAAGTTGATATTTTCCAGTATCAACTTTGATTTGAGGATTCAAATTACTTAGCCCTTCTTTTGTAATGTTTGTATTGAAGAGATAGAGTTCTTTTAGGGACTTTATTTCAGTTAATGATTTCAACCCTTCATCACCGACTTTTGTTTCAATCAGGTTAAGGTATAAAAGATTCTCACATGCTTTCAAGTGAGAAATTCCAAAGTCAGTCACGTGCGAGTATTCCAGATGCAATCGTCTAAGTTCCTTTAGTTCAGAGATCAGCAAAAGCTGTTCATCAGAAACAGATGTTCGCGCCAGGTTTAATTCAACGATCTGCTTACTCAACAATCTTAAAAGTTCTATGTCTCTTGGCTCCACTTTTCTCCTACCCGAAAAACTCACTGTTAGATAATTCGAATTTGCCCCTACCTTCGCTACTGATACACCAGCAGATCTTAATTCACTTAAGACAGCATTGTCGGCCACCTCAACTTCATTTTCTGGAACCCAACTTTCTATTATTTGTGTGGATGTTAAAGATTTCAGGTATGCTGATACTTCTGTACTTTGTGTAAGCTCGATTACTTTTTTATCGAAGGTAGCACCCTCTGCTATCCACCATCTGAGTAACTCTATTTCTGAAGAAGTCAATTGAGATTCTCTTCGTGGAGGCATGTGTTCTTTCTCTTCAATGGAAAGCGTGACTCGCTTAAACAGTTCACTCTCTAAAGGATCGCCAGCGACTAAAATCTCTCCTTGCTTCCCTCCTTTCAGTATAAAGTCAACCTGATCCAGACGCAACTGTCCTTTCTGCTTCTTAGAACTATGGCATGCATAACATTTCTCTTCCAACAAAGGCTGGATGATGTCGCTGAATACTTTCGCTTCATCAACATTTGTAATCGAATTCCTTTTTGAAATCTTGTCCGCAGTTGAACTAGCTTGATCATCCGTTGAAGTTCCAAAAAGATAATCTTCACCTCGCGTGAGTGAACCTCCCCAATGGCCAGTGATCAAGACCAATATCACCAATGGAAAAAATAAAAATAAAACTGCTTTTCGTTGATCAGACTTTAAAAGCGCGAAGGATTTTCTACGGAACAGATACACCAAAAAAGCCAGGCCAGCAGTGGCAATACCCATCCATTTGTGTTGCGTAAGAAGCTGATCATCATAACCACCTTCCTGTGAAAGCACATAACCACTGAATGCCGCGAGCGCGGCTGAAAGCATTCCATAAAACAAGGATGGCCGAACAGCGGCTTTTAGTTTCTTATAGCGTTTGGTTTGAGATAGCAACTCAAAGACAAAGGCAAGCAGTAAAATCCCGATTGGAAGGTGTACTAATGCAGGATGCAACCGACCGAAAAAGGAACTGAGATTGATCTCTTCCATTAGATCATGCTACAATTTCGCTTATCACTTTTCCCGAAACATCTGTCAACCTAAAAGGTCTGCCTTGAAATTGGTAGGTCAGTTTTTCATGATCAAAACCCAATTGATTCAAAATGGTGGCCTGCACATCGTGTACTGAAGTTTTTCCTTTAATTGCCGCATAGCCAATCTCATCTGTTTCGCCCCAACTTCCTCCACGTTTGATTCCGCCTCCTGCCATCCACATCGTGAATGCCTCCGCATGATGATCGCGTCCATAGAACGGCATTTGTTTGTTATCCCTGTTTTCCTGCATAGGAGTTCTGCCAAACTCTCCGCCCCAAACAATAAGTGTTTGATCCAATAAACCACGTTGTTTTAAATCAAGAATAAGAGCTGTTATGGGTCGATCAATCTCGCGGCATTTATTTCTGAATCCAATATCCAATGCATTGTCTGAATCAGTACCATGACTATCCCAACCCCAGTCAAAAAGTTGCACAAATCGCACACCTTGCTCTACCAGCTTTCGCGCAAGCAAGCAATTGTTGGCAAACGATGTCTTGCCAGGATGTGTGCCATACAACTCATGAACATACGCGGGCTCTTTATTGATGTTCATTACTTCCGGTACAGATATCTGCATACGGTAAGCCAATTCATATTGATTGATGCGCGTTAACGTTTCCGGGTCTTGAAACTCTTCATAGTGTTGTTGATTAACATCGTTGATCGCTTCAATCGTTTTCTTTTTTAAATCACGACTCATTCCATCGGGATCGGTGATGTATAAAACAGGATCACCTTCTGATCTGCATTGAACACCCTGATACACGGAAGGAAGAAAGCCACTACCCCACACACTTTTTCCGGCATCGGGAGTTTTACCTCCAGATGTGAGTACAACAAATCCAGGAAGGTTAGAATTTTCTGAACCCAATCCATAGGTAGCCCATGAGCCTATACTTGGTCTGCCTAACCGTGGTGCACCAGTATGCATGAACAGTTGAGCTGGCGCGTGATTAAACTGATCGGTGGTGACTGCTTTTAAAAATGATACCTCATCAGCCATAGTAGTGAGGTGAGGAAGGTTGTCTGAAATCCAGGCACGCGATTCTCCATGCTGTTTAAAGATTGCCTGCGGTCCAAGCATTTTAGGTACACCTCGAATAAAGGCAAACTGTTTACCTTCCAGCAAAGAAGGAGGACAATCCTGATTGTGAAGTTTTGCTAGTTCCGGTTTGTAGTCGAACAGTTCAAGTTGTGATGGAGAACCAGCCATGTGCAGATAAATAACACTTTTGGCTTTACCCGGAAAATGTGGCGGTCGTGGTGACAAAGGATCGAGCATGAGGTCAGCCCCACTCTTATTTGTAGAACATGCACCTAAAAGTGAGCCCAGTGCAAGAGAGCCTAATCCCATGGCACTTTCCTTCAGAAAGTATCTTCTGGAAATGGATTGAAGTTTTGTGTAGTCAATTGGATTCACTTTGTTGCCCTCCAACGTTCAAGTTTTGGAATGTTCTTGGTGAAGAGACCTGCTACGATTCCCGGGAAGCCGAACTCTTTCAGTTTTCCTTTCACTAAAGTTTGCATCTGTACTACCGTCATCTCTGGCTGTATGAAGATGCCCTGTTCGTAACACTTCGAACAAAACCTGATACTTTTAGAACCATCGGCATTCGTGCCACCTCCTTTTTCATCCCGCTTCAAGGGCATGCCGCAGGATTGACAATTTTTGTAAGTCTTTTCCATTTTCATTCTTTGGTTAGAAACTCATCTAAATTTAATATCGCATTGGCCACGATGGTCATTGCCGCGAGTTCGGGCTGACTATTTTCTTTTTTTAAAATTTGTTGTGAAGCTTTTTTATCAACCTTGTATTGATCAAATGCATTTGCATACAATGAAGTAAACGCAGCCAACTTCCGTTCTGAGATAGAATGAAACAGTGCAGTTTGATAGCCGGAACTGATTCTCTCCTCTGTCGTCTTGCCAGCCTTCATCATCTTATTTGCCAGGGCACGGGCGGCATCCATGTACACAGGATCATTTAAGGTGACCAGCGCTTGAAGCGGAGTGTTGGTTCGAATTCTTCTGATCGTACACACTTCGCGGCTTGAGCCATCAAACGAAATCATAGATGGGTAAGGACTGGTGCGCTTTTGAAACGTATAAATAGCTCTTCGATATTGATCTTCCCCTTCGCTCGTCTCCCATCGATCATCATTGTACACTAATTGCCAAACGCCTTCAGGTTGAAAAGGCATTACAGGGCGACCATACATTTTTTTACTCAACAATCCGCTGACCGTGAGAGCCTGATCGCGCACTTGCTCTGCTGACAATCTAATTCTTGAGCCGTGGGACAACCATTTGTTGGTTGGGTCTTTCTCTGTTACAGCAGCCGTAACTCTTGAATCCTGGCGGTACGTTGCCGATACTGCTATTTCGCGAATGAGTTTTTTTAAACTCCACTTATAGTCGTTGGTAAATTGAAGAGCCATGTAGTCCAATAATTCCGGATGAGATGGAAGAGCACCTTGTGTTCCAAAATCTTCCATGGTTTCTACTATCCCATTTCCAAACATCTGCTCCCACACTTGATTGACAACTGTGCGTCCTGTGAGCGGATTCTCTTTTGCTACCAACCACTGAGCCAACCCAAGTCTGTTGCGTGGCATTTCTGCTACAAAAGGATTTAAAGATTTGGGCACATCGGGTGTTACCATCTCTCCTTTCACCATCCAGTTGCCGCGTTCAAAAATGTTGGTTTCACGAAACAGTTCTTCATTACTTTCTACCATCACGGGGATATTATCAACCTCCGAATTTAATAAGCTGGTAAAGTTTTCTTGAATTGACTTGAATTCTGGTTGGTCCTTTCCGGGAAG
>JAYVBN010000074.1:0-2929 GCA_043750455.1 Bacteroidia bacterium
ACCGGCAGGCAGGTTTGAAAATTACGCAATTTGAAAATGATTGGGACTACCTCATCTTCAAATTTTCAAATCGACTAACCTTCAAATTAATCTAAAGAGACTGTCTCTCGACTTCCAAGCTCAATTAGCTTTTCGTACTCTTTGTTACTTAAGTCGCGCTGAAAGAAATTGATTGGATTGATTTGTGTTCCTTCGTAAAGGACTTCATAATGCAAATGAAATCCGCCTGAAACGCCCGTGTTACCAACGTAACCAATTACCTGACCGCGTTTGATTTGTTGTCCAGGTGTAACGATATATTCGGTAAGGTGACCGTAGCGTGTTTCAAAATTATATCCGTGATCGATATAGATAACATTTCCATAAGTTGAATATCCGGTATACTGTACCTTGCCATCCCCAGTTGCGTAAACAGGCGAGCCTTTAGGAGCAGTGAAATCCAAACCTTTATGTGGACGTACGTAACCCAGAGTAGGGTGCATGCGCATCCCAAATATGGTATGTAAGTGAGTAAGATCTTTGTTATCGATAGGTTGAATAGCAGGCCGTGCAGCCCACATCTTTTCTTTGTTGGAAAGCTCTTTATTTAGTTTAGTGAAAGACTGTATTTCAATGTCAAGCCTGTTCTTAAGTTTCTCCACCTTTTCATAAGCAAAACGGATAAGCGGATAGGCAATAGAAGCACTCTCTGATTCACGACCACCCACACCGGCTTCCCTGACCGATTGAGGCAGAGGGTCAAGATCAAGGATCACACGGTAGTTTTGGTCATCAGCCTGCTCCAGATTGGCTAATGCGATAGAAGTCCTTTCTAATTTATTATTGAGTACGCGCCATTGCATCTTCAAGGATTGATTTTCCTCTTGCAGCAAGGTCTCATCCCGATAAGGATACTTATGGTTGAAAACAATTAACCCTATTGCACCAATTGCAAATGAAATACTAAGAAAAAAGGCTGCTTGACGCGAGAATTTTTTTCCGGTAACTACGATAGGTTCGTACTTGCACGTTTCGGGGTTATATGTAAACCTGATGCGCGCCATTAATCCAACGATTGGTTTACTTTCTTACTGACCTCGATAAGCTTATTATATTGAGAAGAGTTTAATCCTTCCAACATGAAATTGATCGGATCAAGGTTTTTTCCATCCTTAATCACATCATAATGAAGATGTGGGGCAATGGTGCCACCGCTTGTGCCAATTGTGCCTATGACTTGGCCAGCCGTTATCTTTTGGCCATTCCGAACAGCAATTTCTTCCAGATGAGAGTAACGTGTAATGTACCCAAAGCCGTGATCGATCTCCACGTAATTTCCAAAGCCAGCTAATAAATCGCTTCGCTTAATCAGTAACACGTTGCCTTCTCCTCCAGCCAAAACTTTTGATCCACGCGAAGCTGAAATATCAACTCCATCGTGGTGATAATTTCCTTTGTGAAAAGGATTTATACGTGATCCATACCCAGACACCAGTCGGCTTATATCAAAATTTTCAATGGGTTGACTAGCCGGAACAGCTTTCAACATCTTCAAATCTTTTTTATCCACACTTGCGCTTTCGCGGAAAGTTCTACTGCTACGCTTCGCTTTTGCGGATAACGATTTGAACTTTTCATCTATCGTAGCGGCCCATCCGTTAAAATCAGCTATGCCTGCCATCAAAATTTCTTCCTTATTATCTTCTTTGAAGACTTCAGGTTGGCGCTTGGTTTCAAATAAGTTTTCGTAAAGCAGGTTGTCCTTTGCCTTCAGACTGTCTAATTGTTTGTTTGCTTCTGAAAGCCGTGAAGTAAGTACAACTTTGTGATGTGCAAGTGCAGCATTTTCAGCACGCAACGATTTTTCCAATGGAGTCTGAACAATAAAGTTTTGAAGAATCACCAGCCCGACAAAGAAAAGCACGCCACAGGAAAGATATCCAAGTAAGGTCAATAGAACATTAAATACAGACAGCGTTGTCCGTTCATAGCGTAATGTTTTTAGGTTATAGTAATATTTAATTTTGGGCATGCTATTCCTTAAATACTGCTAAATTTGTCAGTTCTATTGGGTTTTAAGGGTTGTAATATAGAGAAAAAATCAAGTTATACAGATTAAAATGAGTTTAGAAGTAATGGATTCCGGTACGATAAGGCAGAAATTCCTTGATTTTTTTGAAAGTAAAGGGCATCAGATAGTCCCTTCGGCTCCGCTTGTACTAAAAAATGATCCTGCATTGGTGTTTACTAATTCGGGAATGGTGCAGTTCAAAGATTTCTTTTTGGGCAATGCCATACCTAAGAGCAAGCGTGTTGCCGATACACAAAAATGTCTTCGTGTAAGTGGCAAGCATAACGATCTGGAAGATGTTGGTCACGACACCTATCATCACACCATGTTTGAGATGCTGGGCAACTGGAGCTTTGGCGATTACTTTAAGAAGGAAGCCATTGCCTGGGCATGGGAGTTGCTCACCGAAGTTTATAAGCTGCCTAAAGACAGATTATATGTTAGTGTGTTTGGTGGCGACAAAGATGACAACCTTGCTATTGATCAGGAGGCATTTGATTTATGGAAGTTGTTTGTTGACATAGATCGGATCATACTCGGAAACAAGAAGGATAATTTTTGGGAGATGGCCGATGTAGGTCCATGCGGCCCGTGTTCAGAAATTCATATTGACTTGCGCCCTGAAGCAGAGGTAAAAAAGAAGCCAGGAAAAGAATTGGTGAATAACGATCACCCACAGGTAGTGGAGATATGGAACCTCGTGTTCATGGAGTTTGAACGTTCGTGGAATCCACAGAAAGGCGGATCGAATGCATTGATGCAATTTGATTTGAGTACAAACAATACCGATAAGAAGGCTAGAGAGAAGTTGCGTTCAGAGTTGACAGTGTTGAAACCACTACCAGCAAAGAATGTAGATACAGGCATGGGCTTCGAGCG